>JBAYPL010000124.1:0-7882 GCA_041677745.1 Kapaibacterium sp. (SeqCode) | reverse complement strand
TCTTCAGGTGACATTTCAAGTAAATTTTTTCCTGAGAACTCGACATAACCATCGGTCACTTCAAATTCTTCTTTGCCTGCAAGAACCGAAGCCAAAGTACTCTTACCGGACCCATTAGGACCCATAATGGCATGGACTTCACCGGGGTTTACGGTTAAGTTTAATCCATGCAAAATTTCGTTTCCATTGATATTAGCTTTTAAATTATCAATTTTAAGTAAAGCCATTTTAAACAATCCTTATTTTAAATTTCTTTATTTTCAATTTTTAAAACATAAATATTGATTATGAGTATTGCTCATAAGTACAGGGTAAATCAAATTAACCCACGCTTCCTTCGAGACTTATAGCCAAGAGTTTTTGAGCTTCCACAGCAAATTCCATGGGTAGCTGATTCAGTACCTCTTTGGCATAACCGTTAACAATCAAAGCAACAGCATCTTCTGTCGCAATTCCTCTTTGATTAAGATAAAAAATTATATCTTCGGAAATCTTTGATGTAGTAGCTTCATGTTCAACAGTCGCTGATTGATTCTGAATTTCAAGATAAGGGAAAGTGTGGGCGCCGCATTTATCACCAAGCAACAAAGAGTCACACTGAGAAAAATTTCGTGAATTATCAGCATTACGAGTAACTTTTACAAGTCCTCTGTAACTATTATCACTTTTACCGGCTGAAATACCTTTTGAAACAATACGACTACGTGTGTTTTTACCGAGGTGAATCATTTTTGTTCCTGTATCTGCTTGCTGAAGATTATTGGTCATAGCAACAGAATAAAACTCACCGACAGAATTATCTCCTTTCAGAATACAACTTGGGTATTTCCAAGTAATAGATGAGCCGGTTTCAACCTGAGTCCAAGAAATTTTTGAGTTTGCTCCTTCGCAAATACCGCGTTTTGTTACAAAGTTATAAATACCCCCTTTTCCGTCTTTATCTCCGGGGTACCAATTCTGTACTGTGGAATATTTTATTTCGGCATTCTTATGAGCTACTAATTCGACTACTGCCGCATGAAGTTGATTTTCATCACGCATCGGAGCAGTACAACCTTCGAGATAACTGACATAGGAGCCCTCGTCGGCAATGATAAGCGTACGCTCAAACTGCCCGGTGGACTGTGCGTTTATTCTGAAATAAGTTGAGAGCTCCATTGGACATCTTACACCTTTAGGGATATAAACAAAAGAGCCGTCACTAAATACTGCCGAATTCAGAGCAGCATAATAATTGTCAGTTGTTGGTACAACGCTTCCAATATATTTTTCAACAAGTTCCGGGTGTGATTGGACAGCTTCGCTTATCGGGCAGAAAATTATACCCATGTCACTAAGAGTATCTTTGAATGTAGTAGCAACTGAAACACTGTCCATAACCGCATCAACAGCTATACCTTGTAATCGTTTCTGTTCTGTCAACGGAATACCGAGCTTCTCGTACGTCTTAAGAATTTCCGGATCAACTTCATCCAAATTCTTCGGACTTGTTTTTTTCTTTGGAGCTGCATAATAATAGGCATCTTGATAATCTATCTTGGGGAAATTTACTTTTGCCCATGACGGGTCTTTCATAGTCAGCCAATGTCTGTAAGCTTTGAGCCTCCAATTAAGCATAAATTCTGGCTCATTCTTCTTCGCAGAGATGAATCTGATAATATCTTCGTTCAGCCCTTTGGGAGCATATTCTTGCTCAATATCGGTAACAAAGCCATATTTGTATTCGCTTTGGGCTAATTCCTCAAGCAGCATTTCATCTTTATCTTTAACTTCTTCTGACATTATTGTTCCAATTTATTTAAATTAAACTTTCAATTTCAATCAAAGTATTATATTTTCCATTTGCAGAAAATTTTTCCAGATCTCCGGTGGCAAGTTCTTGAAGAGATGTTTCAATGAATATTTTATCAATTAATTTTTGAATTTTAAGCATTGGATCTTTGATAACACAATGATTGTTTCTTATACATTCTTCTTCATCACCATTCAAGCAGTCAACTATTCCGATTCTTTCTTCGGTTGCATTGATGATTTCCATCAGGTTGATATTTTCCGGTTCTTTAGTTAATAGATATCCGCCTTTCACACCTTGCTGTGATTCGACAAGACCTGATTTCATCAATGCCTGCATGGTCTTGGATAAGAATTCGAAAGAAAGGTCTAAATTGGATGCAATTTCTTTTGCATTCAACTTTTCTCCCGGATTCTCTGCCAAATACTGCATTGCAAGTATCGCATATTCCGCCTTTTTGGACAATTTCAACATCTTTCAACCAAATGAATAATAATCTTTTGGTTATGACGCTTTTAAAATAAGACTATTGCAGTCGTATTTATAATATTAATAATTTACCGGGTAGATAAAAGCCAACGAAAATTTAATTATTCTTCTATCTCTATTGTCCTATTATGACAAATTTCAAAATTATGAAGTAATAAATAATTTGACGGCAGAAATTATCATTATAAAAAAAGCTGCAACATAGTACTTCATTTAAGTTACTTATATTACAGCCTTATACGCCGGCAACGATATCACATTTAGAAAGATTCGAAACCGCTGTCAGATTAAGCATCAGGTTGTGCTTTCTTCCTGCCTCTACGGTTTTCTTTTGGAGCAGGTTTAGTTAAATTTACCGGTTTTTCAGTAGGTTTAGCTGATTTAAGCTTTTCTATATCAACCTGTAATTTGTTATAATCATCTAAGAATTTCTTCAAACCTGAATCTGTTAAAGGATGATGTAATGATTGCATCAGGACATTGTACGGTACTGTTGAAATATGGGCACCGGCAAGTGCTGCCTGAGTTAGATGAATAGGGTTGCGGATTGATGCAGCTATAATTTCAGACATACAATCCTGTATATCCCAAATTTCACAAATTTCTTCGAGAACACGATTACTGTCGAGCGAAATATCATCAAGACGACCCATAAATACCGAAACATAAGAAGCTCCGGCATTTTCGGCTGCTATAGCTTGATTTGCACTGAATACGAGTGTAACATTTGTTTTTACATTCATATCGCTCAACTGACTGACTGCTGCCAGACCTGCCGGTATTGCAGGTATCTTTATAGTTGGCTCGTCATACCACTCCAAATACTGTTTGGCTTCTTTCAACATTCCTTCAGTATCGGTTGATATTACTTCTACCGATAAATGTCCACCAACTATATCTTGTATTTCCTTGATTCTCTTCCTTACATCAACACTCGGATCTTCTTTAGCAAGTAGTGAAGGATTGGTTGTTACACCGCTGATAATGCCCAGTGATGCAGCATGCTTGATTTGTTCAAGATTAGCCGAATCGAGATATATTTCCATGATTTCTCCAAAAGAAACAAATTTAAAATACAAAAATACGCTTATTTGTAATGCCTACAAAAATAATTAATCAATAAATGTTTTGTTTTAAATTAAAAAAATGATATTTTTGAATTTCCGGCGCATTCGTCTAGAGGTTAGGACGTAGCCCTCTCAAGGCTAAAACAGGGGTTCAATTCCCCTATGCGCTACATTTCCCTTCCCGAATTATTTCAATAATGTTATTAATATATATCTGAATTTAGTTATATTTGTTAAAGTTAATATAATCTGAAAAATTATCTTATTATTAATGAATAATATCGTATTATGAATAAATATTTTGGTTTTTGCTTGGGAGCATCCACTGTGTCTTATGCTTGCGTCATAATGGATGATACCGGAAATTTACACGTAGATAACATTGGCAGCAAACAACATCAAGGTAATCCTCGAGAAGTATTATATAATTTAATCAGCGAACTCGGTGTTTACGGACATTTAGTAACTATTACTGGAAGAAAGTTCAGAAAAATAGTCAATATTTCAAATATCTCCGAGCCCGAAGCAATCGAATCCGCTTATGGCTGTTTACATCAAGACGACAAATTTTCTGCTATCGGATGCCTGGGAGGTGAAACTTTTCTATTATATACTTTAGACGATGATGGTAAAATTTCAAATGTCATTTCAAAAAATCAATGTGCTTCAGGCACAGGAGAATTTTTTCTCCAGCAGATTAAAAGAATGGGACTGTCAATTGAAGAATCAATCCAAATCAGTAAGAATGCAAAACCTTACAGAGTCTCCGGCAGATGCTCTGTATTCTGTAAAACAGACTGTACTCATGCTCTTAATAAGGGTACTCCAAAGAATGAAGTAAGTTCAGGCTTAGCCTTGATGATTGCAGAAAAAATTGAAGAACTTACAATAAAGGCAAATAATGGAAAAGTATTGTTTGTAGGAGGCTTGACTCGCAATTCAAGTGTGATGGATTTTCTCACAAAGAAAGGCTTAAATTTTAAAATTTCGGACTATGCCGCTGCATTTGAAGCTGTCGGTGCTGCCTTCTATGCTTATAATAACAATGTCCCAAAATTAAATCATGAAACAGTAATTTTTAATAATTTTTCGAGCTCATTTACTTTTCATCAACCTTTAAATCTTTTTAAAAATAGAGTTTCATTCAAACAAGTATCAACTAATTCGACAGAAAATAAAAATGAATACATACTCGGCTTGGATGTTGGCTCTACGACAACTAAAGCTGTATTGATTGCATGTGATGACAATAGAATAATTGCAAACTCATATTTATACACAAATGGCGACCCCGTAGGTGCTGCCGGAAAATGTTATGCCGATATTCTAAAACAAACCAATAAGAATATCAATATAATCGGACTTGGTACAACCGGTTCGGGCAGACATATCGCAGGATTACATGCACTTACCCAAGGCATTGTAAACGAAATTGTTGCGCACGCAACAGCTGCGGTATATTTTGACCCGGAAGTTGATACAATATTCGAGATTGGAGGCCAAGATGCAAAATATACATATGTAGTAAACGGTGTACCGGCTGACTATGCCATGAACGAAGCATGTTCAGCCGGCACAGGCTCATTCATAGAAGAGTCTGCTTATGAAGCACTCGGAATAAATGTAAAAGATATTGAACCAATTGCTATGAGAGCCCAAAATCCACCAAATTTTAGTGACCAATGTGCCGCTTTCATTAGTTCTGATATTAAAACAGCTCAACAAGAAGGTCTATTGAAGGATGATATTGTTGCAGGACTGGTTTATTCTATTTGCCAAAATTATGTAAATAGAGTGATGGGGAACCGGCAACTTGGGAAAAAAATATTCATGCAAGGCGGGGTATGTTATAATAAAGCTATTCCTATCGCAATGGCTGCATTGACGGGTAGAGACATTATTGTTCCGCCGGAACCGGGTTTAATGGGAGCATTTGGAGTTGCTTTGGTTGTAAAAAAGAAACTTGAGCTTGGTTTGCTCGAATATGGTCATTTCGATTTACAAGAAATGATTAATCGAAAAATAATTTATAAGAAACCATTTACATGCCTCGGTGCAAAGGAAAAATGTGACAGAAGGTGCACGATTAATATTGTTGAAATAGAAGGGAAAAAGTATCCGTTCGGTGGAGCTTGTAATAAATATTTTAATACAAAACATGAACAAACATCTACAAAAGATGTTAGAGATTACATAAAAATCAGACACGACTTATTATTCAAAGAGTATTTTGAACAAAAAGCAGACAGCAATAAGAAGAGTATAGGAATTAATGCTTCTTTTAATACTCAAACAATTTTTCCTCTTTATTTCCACTTTTTCAAAGAATTGGGATTCAATATCATATTACCTGATGAAGTTTCCGATAAAGGCATGGAAATGGAAGCAAGTTCATTCTGTTACCCTGCACAATTATCTTTGGGATTGTTTCAGAATCTGATTGATAAGAATCCTGATTACTATTTTGTTCCGGCTATATATGAGATGAATACCAATGACAGTAAGGAAGAGTTGCGTCTTGATTTCAATTGTTCCTGTGTCTTCGTCAGCGGTGAGCCGATGTACTTGAAACAATCTTTTAAGCATAAGATTGACGAGAATAAGATTATTCAGAACCCAGTCAATTTCGCCGGCGGATATCATACACAACTACATGTATTTAAAAATATCGCAGTTAAATTAGGTGTTTTCGACGAAGAGTTAGTAGAACTTGCTTATTACAAAGCTTGCGAAGTACAACTTGCAACCGAACGTATTATTAAGGATTTAAGTAAAAACATTTTAGACATTTTGAGTCAAAATCCTGAGGAAATATGTATTGTATTAATAGGGAGACCTTACAATGCTTTCGCAGACTTTGCTAATAAGGGTATCCCTAGGAAACTGGCTTCATTAGGCGTTTACGTAGTTCCTTACGACATATTCGAATATTCTGAAGAAAAACTCGATGACAGTATGTATTGGGAAAGCGGAAAAAGAATCCTGAAGGCATCCAAAATTGTTAAGAATCATCCTCAATTATTTGCTTTGTATGTATCAAATTTTTCATGTGGACCTGATTCTATGATTTTATCAACTTTCAGAGAAATTATGGGTACCAAGCCCTCACTCACACTCGAACTTGACGGACATACTGCAGATGCCGGTATCAACACGAGGATTGAAGCTGCTATTGACATTATCAGAAATTACAGGAAATTATCTCACGGAATCAAAGATCCGGATTATTCAGATTTCCATCCGGCTTTTATTGAATACCACAAGGATATGAATTATTTTGTATCCTCAACAGGAGAAAAAACACCAATGAACTCACCTGACGTGAAGATTCTGATTCCTTCAATGGGAGATTTAAATTCCAAATTATTTGCAGCAGCATTAAGAAGTATTGGTTTCAGAGCAGAAGCACTTCCACCGTCTAATGCCGAAATTATTAAAGCTGGCAGAGCATCAGCGACAGGAAAAGAATGTCTTCCCTTGTTGATTTTAGCAGGTTCATTGATTGATTATGTTGAAAATACTTGGGACGGAAATGAAAAGATTGCATTTTTTAATGTTCAAGGAGCCGGTAATTGCAGGCTTGGCCAATATCCCGTATTTCTCAGACAGCTGATCAAGCAGCGTCGCTTGAATGATGTTGCTTTGATGGTATTAATGAATGAAGACGGATTTGCCGGATTTGGTTCAAAGTTTGCTTTAGTCGGAATACAGGCTATCATGATAGGCGATGTGTTGGACGACATACGTTCAGCTATTCTTGCCAATGCAGTTAATCCTGAGAAGGGTATTGAATTCTTCCAGTGTGAATTTAATGAATTAGTAAGTAAATTCGAATTAGCTCCGAATGATATTTATAAGCATTTAGAGGTGTTTGCGGACAATATCAAGAAGAATGTACCGACAAAAACAGATATTAATAATTCAAAATACATAGCCTTGCTTGGTGAAATTTATGTCAGACGTGACGGCTATTCTCACAAATTTCTTAACAAAAAATTGGCAAAAAAGGGCTTTATTGTCAAATCGGCTCATATCACCGAATGGATTCTGTATGTTGATTATCTCTTAAAAATTAATTTATTGGAACCGGATAAATCTTTGAAGAATAAGTTTGAAAGGGAAATTCGTCATTATTTTATGAGGCAAGCTGAAAAGAAAATCAAGAAAATCCTTGAAAATACAGGATATTACAAATATCACTTAACAAAAATAAAGCCTTTACTCAATCATAGCAAGCATATAATTCCATTAGAATTTAAAGGTGAGCCGGGGTTAACTTTAGGAACAGCATTACATGAATCATTGGAAAAGTATTGCGGAATCATTAACTTAGGTCCTTTCGGATGTATGCCTACAAGATTTACTGAAGCTGTATCAATTCCTGAAATGAAATCGGAAGCTAAACTCAGAGCAAAGCAATTGAATAACCCTAATTTTAAACTTCCGACTGCATTTAACGGTCATACAAACATACCATTTTTGACTATTGAGGTTGACGGTAATGTATTTCCGCAGTTAATCGAAGCAAAACTCG
>JBAYPL010000123.1:0-7897 GCA_041677745.1 Kapaibacterium sp. (SeqCode) | reverse complement strand
TATCTGCCCATATTGTCGAACCTTGATCTTTCAGTTCATCTCTGTTCACAGAAGTAACCACTGTATGCTTCAATCCCATCTTTTTGACAGCCATGGCAACGTCCATAGGTTCTTCTCTGTTTACAGTACCGGGAATTCCGGTCTTTACAGCACAAAAACTGCAAGCTCGTGTGCATGTATCACCGAGAATCATAAAAGTAGCGGTTCCATGACCCCAGCATTCTCCGATGTTTGGGCAATGTGCCTCTTCACAAACTGTATGAAGTGACTTACTACGCATGAGCTTTTGAATATTTTGATAAGTATCTCCGTTCGGAGCCTTAACCTTTAACCACTCAGGTCTAATGCCGGCGGTTGTCTTTAATTCCGGATTATTTCTTTTAGCTTTTTTGTTGTGTGGCTTAAAACTCCTGTTTACTTCATCCATTACGGTAGAAGTATCTATATTGTAATTATTATTCTGCATTATAGCCTGAAAATTAAAAAAATATTATCCTAAATAAGATCTTAAGGCTTTAGACCTGGAAGTATGTCTAAGTCTTCTGATAGCCTTCTCTTTGATCTGGCGAACTCTTTCTCTTGTGAGATTAAACTTCTCGCCGATTTCTTCCAAAGTAAGAGTCTGCCCGTCTAAGCCAAAGTAGAGTTTTATAACTTCTGCTTCTCTCTGAGAAAGTGTTGTTAATACTTGCTGTACTTCCACCCTAAGAGATTCTCTGATAAGCTCGGAATCCGGAGGCGGTTGCATTTCATTTGGCAACACATCCAGTAGTCTGTTGTCCTCGCCCTGTACAAAGGGGGCATCTACCGACAGATGACGTCCTGAGATCTTTATGGTTTCTGAAATTTCATTGATACTCATATTGAGCTGCTCGGCAAGCTCTGCAGCGGTAGGCTCTCGTTCAAATTCTTGCTCAAGCTCTGAAAATTTCTTGCCGATTTTGTTTAAAGCTCCGACTCTGTTGAGGGGTAGCCTTACAATCCTCGATTGTTCCGCTAATGCTTGAAGAATTGATTGTCTAATCCACCATACAGCGTAAGAGATAAATTTGAATCCGCGTGTTTCGTCAAATCTCTTTGCTGCTTTTATGAGACCTAAATTCCCTTCGTTTATTAAGTCGCCGAGTGACAAACCTTGATTTTGGTACTGTTTTGCAACAGATACGACAAACCTCAAGTTTGCCTTGACCAACCTCTCTAAAGCACGAATGCCTTCTATGCTGCCTCTCTTGATTGCTTGAGCTAATTCTACTTCATCATCCGGTGTCAATAATTCGACGCGACCGATTTCTTGTAGATATTTGTCAAGTGATTGACTCTCACGATTCGTATATTGTTTCGTTATTCTCATTTAATAACCTAAGATTACAAAAGCCTAAAATTAATACATTAATAACGTTATTTTTAATTAAATATTTGAAGTTCAGTATAAAATGCAATTCAATTATTCGGAACTTAGTATTTCGTCGTACAAATTGTTTAGCAAAACATGTTTGGATATAACTAAATCATTGTCAATAGCCATCAAATTTTTGAATAATTCTTTCTCACTGAGAAATCTTGATTTGATTTCAAATTCGAGCAAATCCGAAATTTCTTTCTTGTTTGAAGTTAAGAGGTCTTTTTCTTCATCCTTCAAGGATTTCTTAAAAGATATGAGGCTTTTCTCGAATGATTTTGAATATTTTGACTGTTCGGAAATTTCATCAATGCGTTTTAAGATTTTTTCTGATTCCGATTCATAAGCATAATCTTTCTCATCTAAGAATTTTAAGAATTCATTGAAAATCTTGTCGTCAATTTTGAAATTTTCTGGTAATGAAATCATTTTGGATGTAAAATAATTTGCAAATCTAAAAAACATCAATGAGCTGTGTAAGTCTTCGACTACTGCGGACAGATATTCATGTGAGGTACTTGTATCCGGATTAATGCCGGTTGATTCAAATACCTTTCTTCCATTCTTGGTAAAAAACACGGTTGAATCAGGAGAATCAGATACCTTCGATTCCGATTGGTGTTGAAGTCCGAATTTAATTCTTTGTATGCAACGTCCGGAAGGTATATAATACTTGGCGGTAGTAATTTTTAAATTCCCTTTATAAGGCAATGACATAATTGACTGTACAAGCCCCTTGCCAAAAGAGCGCTTACCGATGATTACAGCTCTGTCATAGTCTTGTAAAGCACCTGCAATTATTTCGCTGGCACTTGCAGAATTTTCGTTAATAAGTACTATCAGAGGTAAATCGGGTTCAATAGGATTCGAACTTGAAGTATAAGTATATAACTCTTCATCGTTCCTACCTCTTGTAGAGACTATTAAACTGCCTGTAGGCAAAAACATCTCACATATTTGAACTGCTGGTTCGAGTAAGCCACCGGGATTATTTCGTAAGTCAATGATTAATGAGCTTAGTTTCGATTTACTCTTCAAATCGTTTAAGGCAAATCTGAAATCTTGCGCTGCTGTTTTGTTGAATCGTTCAAGCTTAATATATGCTATATTATTATCGAGAACATCATAGAATGATATATTGTCGAGTAATATTTGTTCTCTAGTCAATTTAAACTTTAATGTATCTGCTAATCCGTCACGTAAAATTCTGAATTCGGATTTAGTCCCCGCTTCACCCTTTAGAATATCTCTTATTGAGTCATACTCTCTGTAATATAGGGTATCGTTATCCACGCTGAATATTCTGTCACCGATGCGTAAACCGTTCTCCCTGGCTGAATATCCGTCTCTTACGTGGGTTATTGTCAAAATGCTGTCAATATTTGAAATTGAAATACCGAATCCGGTGTATGTACCGGAAGTAAGTATATCGAAATCTTCTTTATTTTCCATGTCATAAAATTCGGTATAAGGGTCTAAGGTAGAAATCATACCCTTAATAGCACCTTTGACCAGAATTTCGGGATCAATTTCGAGAACATAATTAGAAGTAAGTTCTCTGAAAACTGCTCCGAAAATATCAAAAGCTTTATTAATCTTAAAATAATAATCTTTTGTAAAGCCGGTCAATATTGCCGCGAATACTAAAACAATTAAGAAAATTCCGATTTTCTTTTTCATCTATTC
Organism: Kapaibacterium sp. (SeqCode); assembly: GCA_041677745.1. Classification (GTDB taxonomy): domain Bacteria; phylum Bacteroidota; class Ignavibacteria; order Kapaibacteriales; family UBA2268; genus JANJTB01. The sequence continues at coordinate 4,812 of JBAYPL010000123.1, read as the reverse complement.
TATCCTGTCCCAAATATATTCTTTAATCTTATCGGCAGAAATTCTGTCTTGGTTCATGGAGTCTCGTTCTCTGATTGTAACAGTACCGTCATCTATTGTTGTTCCGTCCACTGTTATGCAATAAGGTGTTCCAATTTCATCTTGTCGTCTGTATCTTCTTCCAATAGCACCCGATGTATCGTACTGAGTCTTAAAATGTTTCTGAAGGTCTTTGTAAATTAAGTGAGCTTTCTCCGGCATTCCGTCTTTATTGACCAATGGGAATACCGCAGCAGTAACGGGTGCCAACTTTTGGCTGAATCTCATCACTACTCTGGTTTCACTTCCACCTTTTTCGTCTGTTACAATTTCTTCGTCGTAAGCATTACAAAGGAAAGCCATCAGGCCTCGTGAGACACCGCCGGAGCTTTCAATGACATAAGGTATGTAACGTTCTTTACTGACAGTATCAACATATTCCATTTTTTTACCTGAAAATTCTTGGTGTGATTTCAAGTCAAAATCTGTTCTTGAATGAATGCCTTCAATTTCACCGAAACCAAAGGGGAATTCATATTCAATATCCACTGCCATATTTGCATAATGAGCAAGTTTCTCATGAGTTTTCCAACGCATGCGTTCAGGCTTCATACCTAATTCCAAATACCATTGCCAGCGTCTTTCTTTCCAATATTCAAACCATTCGGATTCTTGACCGGGTTTCACAAAATATTGCATTTCCATTTGCTCAAACTCACGGGTTCTGAAGAGGAAATTCTTTGTGTTGATTTCATTTCTAAAGGCTTTGCCGATTTGCGCTATGCCGAAAGGGGGCTTCAAACGAGATGTTTCAAGTACATTTTTAAAGTTTACGAATATTCCTTGTGCTGATTCCGGTCGTAGATATACTATACTACTCGAGTCTTCGAGAGGTCCGACAAAGGTCTTAAACATGAGATTGAAATTTCTTACTTCTGTCCAATCCATAGAGCCGGAAATCGGGTCTTTTATTCCATTATCAATTATTATATTGTAATAATCACTATTCTCATTTACACTGTCAAGTTGTGCCTGGATTTTATCTGCTTCATCATTTTTTTTCTTTTTTCTTAATTTCTCGATATGTTCTTCGATAAGATTGTCAGCTCTGTGTCTTGATTTACTGGTTTTGTTATCTATCATGGGGTCACTGAACTGTTTAGTGTGTCCACTTGCATCCCAAGTACGCGGGTGCATTAGTATCGAAGCGTCAACACCCTCGATATCGTCTCTGTAGGTCATGGCTTTCCACCAAGCATCCTTAATATTTAGAAGAAGTTCAACTCCTAAGGGACCAAAATCCCAGCATCCGTTTAATCCTCCATAAATTTCAGATGACTGAAAAACAAATCCCCGTCTCTTGGCAAGGGATATAATGGTTTCTAATTTGTACATGTTTTTTAAATTTAAATCAAAAAAATTATAGTTTAATCAGCAATAGATAGTATTAACGATTATAATATCTATTGAATTTTATCCACTCGTTTATATCCCGAAATTATTTTTATTTGTCGAACTTAAAATGTGGAAAAAAAAGACAATGCTGTATGGATTACGAAGTACAGTAAATTTCATATAAATGATTATTATTTGTACTCACATATATATCTGCAACAGCATTGCCTATTTGCACTAATTTAGATTAGAAATTCAAATTAATACCAGCTGTTATCATCCTTCCCGGTTCAGGAAGACCTAATTGAGAAAGTCTGTAAGTATCCAATATATTATTAGCTCTTACAAACACTTCACCTGTTGTTTTGAACAAATATGGCAATTGGTAACCTACGCGGAAGTTTAGAACGGTTGTTGCACCGATTTCGACAAATTTTGTCTGATCATCCGGACTCCGTTCAAACTGCTTACCGGTTCCTTCCAGCTCAGCTAATAGGTTTAATCCAAAATTGAATGAATAGTTGACTGCCCATCCCAACAAGAACTCCGGACGATTGTCAATATAATCTACTTTGTTTCCATCTTGTTCAGCTTCTGTTGTCATATAGGTAAAATTTAATTCCATATATAACCTGTCAAAAAGTCTCCAGCGTGAAGCAAAGTCAGCACCGAAAATTGAAGCTTTGGACATATTGATTCTCATTCGTCTGACAAAGCCATCATCATCGCGGGGTAATGTTACTTGTTCAATCAAATCATCATAGAAATTAGCGAAAGCCGCAAGTTCGATTCTGAAATTATCATACTCGCGACTTAAACCTAATTCAGTCAGGATTCCGGTTTCAGGCTTTAAATCAGGATTTACTTTGAACCTGTTCAAGGCACCACTGTAAGCCTCACGCATGGTTGGAAATCTGGTTCTTCTCGAGAGATTAGCAAAGAGTACGGTTTTTTCGTCGAGTAAATACTTTATTCCGGCGAAAGCTCCATAATCACCCATAGTACTGCCTACAGCTTCAATAAAATTGCCGGCATCACCCAACAAAATATTGTCATAAACTATTCCGGCTCTGATATTTAGTAAATCTCCGGTGTAGTTATAACTTATCCCGTTAGATATTACATTCTGTGCGAATAGAGATTCCGGTGAATCATCTACCTTCTCACTATGGTGAGTGTTGTACCAGTTTAGAGCGTAGGTGAAAGAATGGTAATTGCTTAAACTCCAATTAAGAGCAAGTCTTGCTCCGCCTGTTTGGTCAATATCTTTTTGTGTTCCTGTGATTTCAGAAAAACTTATATCAGAATAACTGTCAGTTCTTTGATTGAAAATATCAAACCAAACTGTTGAACGTAAGCTGAGTGACTTGTCAGCTAACAGATTGAATTCACCATTTGATGAAATAATGGTTCGATTCCAGTCCGGAAATCTCCACAATCTTGCATCTGATTCAGGCAAATGTGTTTCTGCTCCAACTCCTTTATTACCATTAATATGAAGCAGAGAAATGCCAATCTTGGAATTTTCTGAAAATTCGTATTCCGTTCTGCCGTAAAAGCTTAAGAATTCTCTGTCTGAATTGTCCCTCAAATCTGATGAAAGGTCCTGATTCAGCAGAGAATCAGGTTTAGAGCCTGAGATAGTATATCCGTCTTGTTTGATATAACTTGCAGAAGCTATGTAATTGAATCCGCCAATTCTTCCTTCTTGCCCTGCACTTGCTTGGATTAGTCCGGCTTCACCTGTCTGGAATCTTGCTGTACCACCAAAACCATCACTTGCCCTTTCGAAAGTGCTTATGTTGACTGCTCCACCCAACACATTAGCACCGAACATTACAGAATTGGCGTTCTTATTTACGTCAATCTTGCCTATAATATCCACCGGTAACATGCTGAGATCAAACCTGTTGTCCCATGCTACATTTAGCGGGACCCCATCAAAAAACAAGCCGAGTTGTCGTTCGCCGGCACCCCTAAGAAACAGCATTGATTCTCCTCTTGAATTGGTACGTATTTTACCTGAGGGTATGTATAACTGTAATTCGGAAGCTGATCTGACATCTGATTTTTGTAAAGTCATTTGACTTACTGTATTTATATTTGTTTGGGCTATCTTACCCTTTGAGAATGCACCGGTCACAGAAATATCACCTAAGGTATATACCTTGATACTGTCTGATGCACTCATTGCATAGTATTCTGCAGTGAACAAGATTGTTATGCAGAGTAAAATTATCCTTATCATTTTATATTAATAAAATGGTTTTACAAATTAGTTGACTATCAAGTACAAGAATTTTACATTCTTGTAAAATATTATTGACTGCTTAATTTATCTCTAAAATTAAGCCTGTTATAAGTGATGAACGGAGTTGACTTTATGAAAATAATTGAAATACATTGCAATACCGGGGGGTGTAAAGTTTAAGTCTTCACACTCCTTTACGGAACTTGATAAATGTACCTTCAAATAATGTCCTATTTGAATGAAATTCATCATTCTAATACAAACACTTGATTTCGAAAATAAGTTCTAAGACCGTTCATGTTTATTTGATAGTTAAATTAATTATTCAAAAGCCTTCATTGTTCATAATCGCAAATTTATAATGCAAGAAATTTCATCACATCAACCGATATATAAAATCGGTTGTAATTCGATTGAAAATCTTTTTTTCCACGAAAACAATGATAAGGATTTCAAAAATTGAATAAAATTATCAAATAAATCGAATATCAGCTAGTATGAACTTTGGGGGTGGTGTATCAATTTCGGAATAATTTGTAATTATTGACATAGTAAAAATGAAATTTGACGTTTTAATAAATTGGTATAGAATTGAATTCTGTATGATATTAAATAATCCGTCGAAGACAAATTGTTTAAATTTATTCAAGACAGTTTTAAAAGGTCCGCCATTCATACTGTCAACAAATTCCTTTATAAGCTGTTCTTCCTTATGGTCATTGATTACCGTAAAGACAAAAGAATCCTCATATTCGACAACATCATATCCGGAAATTAAATCAAACATCATACCTTTATATCTGAATTCACGAGAATGAATCCATCTAAAAATACTCTTATTAGACATTTCATCTTTAGAAATAGTCAATACTTGAATATCTTCCTTACGGACATCACGTTTGACCAGCTTCTTCATTTCCTTCCATATTGCTCTCTTGTTCAATATAAATGAAATATTTGGGGCAGTCGAATTGAACAAAAAAGCAAAACTTAAACTTAAGGCAATGAGAATCTTGACAAATTCATTGGACAATATTTTAATTAAATATTTCAATTATGTGTATTTCATGATTAAACTGTTTAAATCCTTTTCTTTTCTTAATAGTTCGAGAAACCTTTGTTTATGATAATCATTATTTGAGTCATTA
>JBAYPL010000122.1:0-7948 GCA_041677745.1 Kapaibacterium sp. (SeqCode) | reverse complement strand
TGTCATAATCAAAGTGAATATTTCACCTCTTGAAACACCAATTGACCTGAGAAGTCCAATTAGTCTTTGCCTTCTGACTACTGAAAAGGTCATCGTATTATAAATGAGAAACATACCTACTATCAATGCAAGTAAGCTCATGGCCGTAAGATTAACCCTGAAAGACTCAGTCATCTGATGACCTGTCTCCGAACGGGTATCAGATTTCTGAATTCGTACGGAAGGTGGTATGATTTCTTTTATTTGATTTAATTCTTCATCATCATTAATGATTAAATCAATTCTCGATAATAATCCATTGGAATTACTTATATTTTGTGCATTGGCAATATCACAAATTATTAGATTTTCAATGATTTTATTGTTTCTTTCATTTTTTGTATCAATCAAACCTATGAGTTTCAACTCAATGGTCTTACCGTCAATTTCAACATCGAACATCTCACCGGGATTTAATTTTAATTGTTTGGCAGTTGAAAGCGACATCAATACTGAATTTTTCACAGACATAAATTCACCGAGATTGAAATCTTCCGTCTTCCTGAAATTTCCCGTGTAATCTCTAAACGGCTCTTCATAGAAAGGGTCAATACCGAGTAATGTAAAAGTTCGGTTCTGCTCACGTTTCAATTTCATCAATCTTTCCACAACCGGAGCAGATTTCTCAATAGCTAAATTATTTCTAATTTTATAGAAAATCGAATCAGGTAATCCGGGATAATTTGATACAATTTGATGAGTTGTCTTTCCTGAAACACTTTCCATTGATAAATCGAAAGCTTTAGAAGCACTCATATTTGCAATATCAATGGAAATTACTACTGCAACACCAAGCATTATACCTAAAATGGATAATAATGTCTGCCATGGATTTCTGATAGTGTAGTTTAAACCTGATTTCAGCAGTTTAATTTTCATTTCAGCTTACCATATTCTCCAGGGATAAACTCCCGTCTTTAACTCTAATTATATAATCAGCCAGTCCGATAACTTCTCGGCTGTGAGTTGCCATAATCATGGTTTTTCCTTGTTTTCTAACCAAGTTGTCCAAGAGTGATACTATTGATTTACCTGTCTCATAATCAAGATTACCCGTTGGTTCGTCGGCAAGAATCAATTGTGGATTATGAACCAAAGCTCTTGCAATTGCAACCCTTTGCTGCTCGCCACCTGAGAGTTTGTCTGGATAGGTATCTGCCCTGTCGGAAAGTGATATTTTCTTCAGGAGTTCCATCGCTGCTTCCGTATCATGCTTGGTCGTCAACTTTACTAATTCAACAGGTAAAATAAGGTTTTCAAGTACTGTCAGCGTTGGAATCAGATTAAAAAATTGAAAAATAAATCCAATGTTTTTTCTCCTGAAAAGTGTACGTCCTTTTTCGTCAAGATTAGTTATATCTTGATTTTCAAAGATAATTTTTCCGGAGCTTGGTACATCAATTCCGCTTATCAGATTTAAAAGTGTAGATTTCCCCGAACCGCTTCGACCAAACATAATATATATTTTACCACGTTCGAATGTAAAATTTACAGATTTTAATATCTGGTGCTTTTTTCCTGCTTCAATAAATTCTTTATCCAAATCGATCAGTTCAATCACGGTTCATTCCGAAATAACAAAAGGATAATTACGGATATATACGAATTTTAATACAAAAAAATCTCGGCTGATGAACAGCCGAGATATGGGAGTTTATAAACATTTTATTTAATCAGTTCTTGTCTTTCTCTTGTTTTTTTGTGGGAAATACAGCTATCAAGCCCATTGCCGCACCATATAACGTGGAAACATGCCAATTTGAAGTTATGGGACAAGTACCAGAATTACAGCCGATAAAGTAATAATAAGCAAATCCTAACAAGGCTCCGGCAGATATTCCTAAGCTCAATCTGACATATTTATTCATTTCAATTCACCGAAGTTGGATTGTTTACTCCAAATATATCACTGATTGCTGACATATAATTTTGCTTAGTCATAGCACCAACCGACATTTGAGGTTTTTCACTGTTCTTGGGAATAAACAAAACAGAAGGAATACTTCTTATTCCGAATGCTGCAGCAAGTTCTTGCTCCTTCTCGGTATCTACTTTATATATATCAACTTTACCGTTATATTCAGTAGCAAGCTCTTCCATTATAGGAGACAGCATCTTACAAGGTCCGCACCAATCTGCATAGAAATCTATAATAACAGGATTATCACCGTTGTATTCCCATTCAGTTTTATTTTCATAGTCAAATATTTTGTCTATGAATTCTTGCTTCGATAAAAAATTCATTTGTTTCTCCAAATATGTTTCAAAATCTACATTAATAACGAGCAACTAAAAAATATATTGCTATACAGCAATATATTTTTTAAAACAATTTTGAAAGACTACTTAAAGCAAGAGGTTCGACGCTTAAAAATGCTTCTGCATATTTAACACCGGTCAGTCCGCCGAAGTACCTTGCTCTTGCGACCAATTCTTCCATGTATTCCGGAGAAGATATTCTTGTTTGTTGTTCATTATTATCATTGCCTTCAACAAATACTTGCGAAGTAAATGCTTGAATTGCTTTTATTTTAACATCATGAACGTCGGAAATATCAACATAAAAGTCAGCCTGCTTCGGAAACTGATAAGTCTGCATATAACAATAAACTCGCCTCGTTCTGAATATTTCCTGTTCAATACCATCATGAACTGTTACAAACTTCAGTAAACCACTTTTAAAAATAGCATCACGTACCAATAAATGAGCATTTTCATGGTCAGGGTGTCTTTCAAACCAAGGGTGAGTAAGGATTATTTTAGGTCTGTAATGACGAATAGCACTTACGAGTTTATACAAACTCTCCTCATCTTTTCTGATAAATCCATCACGAAGGTTAAGATTAACTCTTTCTTGAATCCCTAAGACTTTTGCAGCATTTTCAGCTTCTTTCTCCCTGATTTCAGGTGTGCCTCTTGTACCCATTTCTCCTTTTGTCAGGTCAACAAGGACAACTGATTTATTTTCTTTTGATAATTTTGCTATAGTGCCGCCACAGAAAAGCTCGGCATCATCAGGATGTGCTCCGATGACCATACAATCGTAAATTCCATCAAAACGGTTAATCATAAAATTACTAATAGTCCTTATTATTGTATAAACATTTCATGTATTAATTTTTAATATTCTTTTAGTGACGAATTGCATTGCAATTATTTTTCAACGAGATATAATGAAGAGACCCATTCAAAGGCTGATTCAGTGTTGAATGAATTTAACGTGCTCTAAGCTAATTCGTAATTATATGCGTCGTTACACATAATCATTGTTACATAAATTCATATATTTATGCTATTAGCTGTAATTGCCGGCATAATCATTTCTATTTTCGTTCCGTTATTATTTCGATTGTCAAAGAAAGCGGCACCATTTATAATTACACTGTTGCCAATATCGGTGTTTTTATACTATTTAAGCTATTTACCTGAACTTGGACTTGGTCCGGATTTAATCGAAACTACAAGTTGGTTCCCTTCTTTCGGAATAGATTTGAATTTTAAAATTGACGGATTAGCTTTGTTGTTCGCATTGATAATTAGCGGAATTGGGATTTCTGTTTATCTGTATGCAGCAAAATATATGCAGAATTACAAGGATATTGATAAATTTTATATTTATATACTAATTTTCATGTCTGCAATGTTGGGTGTTGTCACATCTGACAATCTAATCCTCCTTTTTATATTTTGGGAACTTACGTCAATCAGTTCATTTCTGTTAATAGGATTCAACCATGACAAGGAAAAATCCCGATACTCTGCCTTACAGGCATTGCTTGTTACCGCCTTGGGCGGACTTGCCATGATGGGTGGATTTATCATGTTAGGCCAAGTTGCAGGAACCTATGTAATTAGTGAAATTATAGATAAAAGAGAAATAGTATTAGCAAGCAACTTATATATTCCCATTGTCATATTAATTTTAGCCGGTGCATTTACAAAATCGGCACAATTTCCATTTCATTATTGGCTTCCTAATGCTATGGAGGCTCCGACTCCGGTCAGTGCATATTTGCACTCTGCTACTATGGTCAAGGCAGGTGTATTTCTGTTAGCTCGTTTAAATCCGCATTTGGGAGGCACAGATCTTTGGTCTTACAGCCTGATAATTTTTGGTTCAATTACAATGATAATGGCAATAATACTTTCGGTAAAGCAAACTGACCTGAAAAGGATATTGGCTTATACAACCCTTAGTGTGCTTGGCACTCTGACCATGCTCATAGGAATTGGAACTGAAAAAGCTCTACAGGCAATGACGATGTATCTGCTGGCACATAGCTTGTATAAGTCATCACTATTCTTACTCGCAGGAATTATTGACCATAGTACCGGTACCAGGAATATTGAGGAAATAGGTGGTCTTAGAAAATTGATGCCAATATCATTTACTGTTGGAATTCTTGCATCAATTTCCATGATGGGTGTTCTACCATTCTTCGGATTCATTGCTAAAGAAGCCATGTATGAGGGTGTATTCGACTCTACATACGGAAATTATCTTATAATTTTTGCAGTCCTGACGGGCATATTAAACTTTGCTGCTGCCGGTTTTTCAGGATTAAAACCGTTTATCGGTAAAACCGCATTACCGTTAAATTCAAGACCACATGAAGCCTCACCTGTATTGTGGCTGAGTGCAATTATTCCTGCATCCTTAGGATTAATTTTTGGTCTGATTCCTATGTTCACGGTTGAGAATTTGATTAATCTCTCTGCAAGTTCTGCTCATCTATCTGTGATTAGTGGACATCTCTCACTGTGGCACGGATTTAATTTTATTTTGCTTCTGAGTGTTTTAACTATCATTATCGGTACTTTAGTATTTATTACCCGAGGAAAATGGATTAATTTCGCTAAATCTGTAGTAGTACCGGATATCCTCAAACCGTCCGTTTGGTATGATTATTTATTACTCTTATTACAAAATTCAGCAAGATTTTCAACTGTAATTCTTCAGAACGGAAAACAACGAAATTATATATCACTTATATTAATTACCGTCATAAGTATCACCGCTTATACATTATTTAATACCAGCTTAATAACCAAATTGGAAATGGTTTACGATTTCAAAATTCATGAAGTATTAATACTCTTGTTGATGTTAGTCGCTGCTGTTTCAGCAATAAGGTCAAAGGGCAGACTTACTGCCGTAGCATCAATGGGAGTATTAGGTTTCTGTGTTGCCTTGATATTTATAATGTTCAGTGCCCCAGATCTTGCAATGACACAGTTTGCAGTGGAATCATTAAGTGTAGTTCTATTCGTTTTGGTTTTATACAAGCTTCCAAAGTTTGTTGATTATTCGAGTAATGGTGAGCGTTTTCGTGATTTATTGCTCTCTATGGCATTCGGAATATCTATCATGATAGTAGTACTCTTAGTATTGAATGAAGAAGTACCGAGTGAGTTAAAAAATTTCTATGCCGATACAAGTTATCTTCTCGCAAAGGGAAGAAATATCGTCAATGTGATATTGGTAGATTACAGAGCATTCGATACCTTAGGTGAAATTACTGTTCTTTCGATTGCGGCCTTGGGAGTTTATGCCCTCTTGAAACTTAATAAGGAGGGAACTAACAAATGAAGTCAGTAATATTAAGGACTGCAGTAAGATATATCGTACCACTAATGCTACTTTTCTCATTTTTTGCACTCTTACGAGGACATAATGAACCCGGAGGTGGCTTTGTTGGCGGGCTTGTTGCAGGGATCGGTTATTCATTGTATTCATTAGCATACGGTACAAGGCTGGCAAAAAAAGTGCTTCGATTTGATCCTATCAATATTATTATTACCGGATTATCTATAGCATTGATATCAGCATTGATTCCATTATTTTTTGGTTTTGACTTTATGACCGGTCTATGGAACGATTACAAATTCCCGATACTCGGAAAGGTCGGAACTCCGTTTATCTTTGATGTTGGTGTTTATCTGACTGTTTTCGGCATATCTCTGAAAATTATCTTTTCAATTTCAGAAGAGGTAAACCAATGATTTTGTTATTAGCTTTAATGATTGGAATACTTTATACCGCCGGTTTCTATATGATACTCAGAAGAAGTATTGTTAAAATAATCTTCGGATTAATTTTTTTAGGTCATGCTGCAAACTTGCTGATATTTACCGTAGGTAAACTGACACGAAATTCACCTGCCTTCATAGCAGAAGGCTCTGAGACGGCAGCTGCAACAATAGCAGAACCTGTATCTCAGGCATTAATTCTAACTGCCATTGTCATAGGCTTCGGAGTACAGGCATTTGCCATTGTATTGCTGAAGAAAGCATACATCGAAGTTGGCGATGACGATATTAATAAATTACAATCAACTGACAAGCTTGACTGATTATATGATTTCACTTAACAACATATTAGTGCTTCCAATTCTTTTGCCTATGGCATCGGCATTAGTGCTACTTGCTTTCAGAAAGAACAATAAGGCACAGAAAGTAATACATTTGATTGCAAGCATACTAAGTCTCATTACTGCCATCATTATTTTTGTTTCGATTCGTGAGTTTGGTACAGTCTCATTGAACTCCGGCTCTTGGCAGGCACCCTTCGGCATTAGTATCGTTGCAGACTTATTGAGTGCTATCATGGTGCTGATATCTGCTGTAATCGGGCTAAGCACCTCATTATATTCATTTGCGGTAATTGATAACAGACATGTAAAATACTTCTACTATCCTCTGATACAATTTTTGTTGATGGGTGTAAACGGCGCTTTCCTGACAGGCGATATTTTCAATATGTATGTCTGGTATGAAGTTATGCTGATTTCGTCTTTTGTTTTACTTGCCATGGGTGGCAAGCAGGAACAGCTTGAGGGAGCCATAAAATATGTTACACTGAATCTTATATCATCTTCATTTTTCCTTGCTGCTGTAGGCCTTTTATATGGATTAGCAGGTACTTTGAATATGGCTCATCTTGCTATAAAAGTACCGCTTCTCGACAACCAAAACCTTGTGCAATTAGTGTCAGGTTTGTTTTTTGTTGCTTTCGGCATTAAGTCTGCTGTATTCCCATTATTTTTCTGGTTGCCGGCTTCTTATCATACCCCTCCGGTAGCTATATCCGCAATTTTTGCAGGCTTACTCACTAAAGTAGGTGTTTATTCTTTATATAGAACTTTCACCTTAATTTTTGTTACAAATGAAGAATTTACCGGTACTTTACTTTTGATAGTTGGTTTAGGAACTATGCTGACAGGTGTCTTGGGAGCAGCTGCTCAATTTGATTTCAGAAGGATTTTATCTTTTCACATAATAAGTCAAATTGGTTACATGATAGTAGGTTTAGCATTAAAGTCACCATTGGCAATTGCCGGTGGAATATTTTATATAATTCATCACATAATCGTAAAAACTAACCTCTTCTATGTGAGTGGTGTAGTTAATGAATATTCCGGTTCATATAAACTAAAGGAATTGGGAGGACGGTTCAAGGTAACACCTTTTCTTGGCTTTCTATTTCTTATACCGGCTATGTCTCTTGCAGGGATACCACCACTATCAGGGTTTTGGGCAAAATTTGCGGTTGTAAAAGCCGGATTTGATTTGCAAGATTACATTACTGCCGGTATGGCTCTTTTTGTTGGACTCTTAACTCTTTATTCCATGATAAAAATATGGAACGAGGTATTCTGGAAACCTGACCCAAATGAAAAAAACGTATCGAATATTATTGACTCAAAGAAAAAGATTTATCTTTATATTCCTGTGGTATCGCTTGCTGCAATTACCCTGTATATAGGGTTAAATGCTGAGTCTGTTTGGGAAATTGCTCAGGAAGCTGCAAATAGTCTTATTGACAGAGAAAGTTACATCAAAGCTGTTCTGGGAGATATGAAATGAATCCTTTTCTTTTGAATTTATTATTGGCATTTGCATGGATACT
>JBAYPL010000121.1:0-8015 GCA_041677745.1 Kapaibacterium sp. (SeqCode) | reverse complement strand
TTTTCAGACAGGCAAAGAATATTGAAGAAATGATATTACAAAGGTTTAAGTAGTTTTTCCTCAATGAACATATATTTTACAATTATATCAAATTCATATTTAATAAGTAAATCTCTATCCGAAATTATAATTGAAGAATTCGGAAGTGTAAGTGTTGTTAATAACTTAAATGATTTTGACGATTTCCTTGCACTACTTCGGAACACATCAAAAAAATGCTTCATCGTTGATTGGATATTCCTCGAAAATTTTTCGCATTCAATAGAAAATCTGAATGAAGAAATTTCCCACATACCAATATTTCTTAATTCTCATCAACTTAGAAAGTTTTCAAAATATGAGAATTATATTATGCTGAATGACGATAAACGAAAAATAGCAGATAAACTCCACAAATTTGTTGAACCGCTTAATCGTCAAATCGAAGAAGATAACGGGTCAAACGAACTGTCAAAAAGAGAAAAGCTCATACTGCAACTTGTTGCCAAAGGAGATACTACTAAGGCTATAGCCGACAAACTGAATATAAGCAGCATGACAGTCTCAAGTCACAGGAAGAATATATGTGCTAAGTTAGGCATTAAAACTATTTCCGGACTCACTGCCTATGCAATAATCAATGGTTTGGTTGAATTAAACGAATCTTAGTCACATACCTATCATTATTTGATAATTAATCATTGTAAATAGATATATAATCTATTACTTAGTGTAAACACTATCAATTCCTATGGGGATATTTTGATTACAAAATACTCATCATTAGGTATTGCCATATAACATAAAGCATCATACTTTTGTAATATTAAATTTAATATTAATTATAATTAGATTATATTATTAGTTTAGCTAAAAATTCTGTTATTGTTAATTTATTAAGGTAAAATGATGTTAAGATATATATTAGGAATGATCATCGGAAGTTTATTGTTAACTTCATGTAGTCAAGAGAAAGTAAATACAGATTCAGCCCAAGATGGGACGCAGAAAATCGGAGTATTGCTTGTCAGTCACGGTTCACATTCAGCAGCATGGAGAAAGATGTTATTCGCAGTCGAGGACTCTGTAAAATCAGAGATTATGAAGAATAAATCTGTTCAAGACATACGTTCAGCGTACATGGAATATAACGAACCTTCGATAGCTACAAGAATGAAAGAATTTGATGAAGAAGGCTATACCGATGTAGTGATAGTACCATTGTTTTTGACAGTATCGGCACATTCATTTGACGATATACCTACCATCGTTGGTTTGAAAAGTTCACAGTCCGAAATAGAGAAACTGAAACAGGAACGCATCGAAGTTTATAAATCAAAAGCTAACATCAAGATTACGCCATTGCTCGACTTCACCGAAATCTTAGGAAAAAATCTTGCTAATCGTGTTAAACAGTTATCAGAAAATCCTGCTGAGGAAGGTTGTATCCTTGTAGCTTACGGAGATGAGGAATACAACAAGGAATGGACTGCATTGATGAACAAAATGGCTTCAGTAATTGAAGTGGAAACAGGTATCAATGAGTTTTCTCATTCTTGGTGCGGGCATATCGTTCACTACGAAACTGAACCTACTACATCAGCTATCAATAGTGTACTTGACAAGAAGAAGAATGCTATCGTTATGCCGGTGCTTGTTGCAATAGATGAAATGTTTCAAGGACAAATAATTGGTGATGCTATTGACAAAACCAACAAAAAATCAAGAATCAAATACAAACCGGATTCAATTCTTCCTGACAAGAACTTAGAGCAATGGGTTATTGAAATAACTAATTCTTATGTAAACGATATTGCAAAAAAGTAGGGAAATCAACGGTACAAGAAAATGGAAATTAAGAATGGAAAATATTACAAGTTAAATAAATCTCTACATAGAGACATCGGTTACCTTTTTGTATTCATGACACTGATTTACAGTATATCAGGTATTGCAATTAATCATGCAAAAGATTGGAATCCGGATTTTTATGTCCGAAAAGAAAATGTTGAAATAAAACTGCCTAAAAACGTCAATGAAATCAACGAAAATTTGATTTTAAATGAACTTGACCGGATAGGAGAAAATTTCAGTTATCTTATGTATGACTCTCCTAATTCTGATAAAGTAAAGATTTACTTTAAAGATGGTGCAATCATGTGCGATCTTGAAACTGGAAAAGCTGAATTGGAAAGAGTAACTAAAAGACATTTATTGTTCGAAATGAATTGGCTCCACAGGAACCCGGGTGGAGTCTGGACTATAGTTTCGGATATATTTGCAGTAAGTTTAATTTTTCTCTCAATATCGGGTATGTTTATTATGAAAGGCAGAAATAGTCTTAAACGCAGAGGAAAATGGTGGGTTGGTGCGGGTTTTGTCGCAACAATCTTTTTCATGTTTATAATTATGATATAAGGATACACAAATGAAGAATTATCTAATGATTCTTACTATGATTTTTGTTGGTTTTTCAGTTCTACATTCTGAAACCATACAAATTGATTTAACACCAGGTTATTCAGTTGATGTTTGGTACGATTTTAATGGCGGTGTTATAAAAACAGAACCTACAAACAATTGGGACTTGGCATTTCAAACAAATAATCAGAATGCCGGTATTTTGACTAACAGTCATAATGGCGTAAAAGTATGGGTTGTTCCCGATAGTCATCCTGATTCATGGGAAATGGCTATTGATACTACCGGAATGGCAGAATCTTGGGAAGAAGGCTTTAACTCTGAGGAATCATGGTCAGCCGGAGCTGTCAACTTAGGTAAAGACGGTTTCGTCATGGACGGAGATTTCGGTTGGGGCGAATACAATATGAGCACACATGGTATTACCGGAAATAAACTGTTTGTACTTCTTACTAAGGACAAAGAATACAAAAGATTCATGGTGGAAAGTCTGATAGCCGGTACATATACAATTCGTTGGGCTGAACTCGACGGAACTAATGAAGTAATGATGAGTATTGCGAAGAAGGATTACAACTCTAAGCTGTTTACTTACCTCAATGTATCAAGTTCGGAAATCATTGACAGAGAACCTGCGTTAGACGAGTGGGCTTTATTATTCGGTAAGTATATCGGTATGGTACAAATGGGTCCTGAGCCGGTTCCTTACGGTCTTACAGGAGTACGTACTAATCCGCGTTTCAGAACAGCAGAAGTCCGCGATGTGCCGGTAAATGATGCTCAGGCACCGTACCTAAATGCAGATTCATATTCTTTCAACATTACTGAAATCGGTTCAGACTGGAAAAGCTTCAACAATACAACTTTCACTTATGAAATTGTTGAAGATTTGACTTATTTCGTAACGAGTGATTTAGACGGAACACCTGAGCCTGTGATACATAAAATTGTATTCAAATCATTCGAAGGAAGTGCAAGCGGTTTATTAACATTTGATTTAAATGCTCCTACCAATGTGGAAGACGTTGATATTGTCAATGGTTTGAATGTTTTTCCCAATGTGGCAACAGCAGGAACATTAATCAATATTGATTACGCTGCATCTTCCTATGTTTCTACAATTAAGATTTTTGATGTAAGCGGAAGAATTGTTCACGAAGTCGAAAATATTTCCCGCTTATCCGACAGCCAAATTAATTTCCGATTGCCAAATCTGAGTGCCGGAACATATTTTATTGGTGTTATTGAGCAGAATTTCCAAAAGCTTGGTAAAATTATCGTAAATTGATTTACAAGGTTGGCACTTAGTTAACAGCTAAGTGCCATTTTTCATTGGAGTAAAGATGAGATTCAGGTTATATTATAAATTCATACTGATACTGTTTTTTTCGTCGCTTGTTCCGGTATTATCCGGAAGCAGTATTAGTATTTTGGATAAAGCAAGCAAAAAACCCATGTTAAGAGCCACCGTTCATTTTAAATCACTCTCAGGAATCACCAAGGATTCAGTCTCAGTCAGATTAAGTGACAAAACAGGAAAAGTTGTGAACCCATTCGATGATAAGACTCAAATCATGGTTTCTTATATAGGATATAATACATATATTGATACAATTGACAGCAAAATAAAAATAATTTATCTGTCACATTCTGACATATTTACTGATGATGTTGTTGTTACCGGTCAGTTTAACTCGACTTCAATAAAAGAATCAGTACATAATGTAAAAGTAATTAGCGAAACACGCATACAATCACAAGCTGCCAACAATCTTCGGGAATTATTAATGACCGAAGCTAATTTGCGTATTTCACAAGATAACATACTTGGTTCAAAGATTGACATGAATGGACTTTCAGGTGAAAATGTCAAAATCATGATTGACGGTGTTCCAATAATCGGCAGGCTTGATGGTAATATTGATATAAGTCAGATTAACCTTAACAATATAGCCAAAGTTGAAATTATAGACGGACCAATGTCATCAATTTATGGTTCTGATGCATTGGGTGGTGTAATAAACCTTATTACTAAAGAAGCAGACTGTGATAGAGTTGAATTTGATTTTAACTCTTATAACGAGTCGGTCGGTGCACATAATTTTGATGGTACATTGAGAGCTCAGCTCTTTAATATAAATTTTCTGGCTAATGCTGGCAGGAATCTTTTCAGGGGACACGATTATTCCCAAAATACACGTAACATACGATGGGACCCCAAAGAACAGTATTTCTTTGATGTTCAGCTGAAAACAACAATAGACAATCATAAAATCAGGTTCCAGTCAAGGTATTTTAATGAATTTATTCTTAACAGAGGAGCTTTGAGAGCTCCTTATTACGAGACTGCATTTGACGACAAATACAGAACTCAAAGATTCTCAAATACATTCTTCTATGACGGAAAAGTTGATGAAGCTCGTTTTATAAATTTGACTGCAGGTTACTCGACTTTCAATAGGAAGAAAAATACGTATTTCAAGAATATGATTACTCTGGATGAGCAAATAACTGCCAACGAGTCAGACCAAGATACTTCTGATTTTGCTATGTATATGTTACGAGCAGTATTCAGTGACAATCAAATGTCAGAATTCTTTAAATATCAGGTTGGTTTGGATTTGAATATTGATGTCGCCGAAGGTATGAGAATAGAGAATTTTAAGAAACAGATGAATGACATAGCAGGATTTGCTAACTTGCAATTTTTACCTGTTACAGGATTAACAATTCAGCCATCATTAAGATACATTAACAACAGTCAATATGATGCCCCACTTGTACCTGCACTAAATTTGAAATATGATATAATTGAGGACTTAACCGTAAGAGCATCTTATGCTAAAGGTTTCAGGTCACCTTCCATAAAAGAGTTATTTTTTGAGTTTATTGACATAAATCATAATATTGTAGGAAATAAAGACTTAAAAGCCGAAAATTCAGACAGTTATAATCTCAGTATGATGTATTCATCAAATAATCAAAATTACTTTTTTAGTTTTGAACCAAAAGTATTTTACAATGTTATCCTTGATTTAATCACACTCGCTAATGTCGAAGGCACTGTCTATAAGAATGTTAATATCGGCAAATATGAAACCATTGGTTATAGCACTACCTTTAAGTATATGCGTGAAAATATCGCCTTAACAGCTATTGGTGCATATATCGGCAGAATAAATTTATACCATGAAGAATTTGATTCCCCCAAATTTAATTATACACCCGAATTCAGCATAAATTTTGATTTTAATATTGAAGAAATTGACAGTAAGCTGAATATATTCTATAAATATACCGGTAAAATGCCCGGATTCAGTATTATTGATGATGAAATACGTGAGTATTTCATTAATCATTATAACTTGATGGATATGAGCCTGACGCATAACTTCAATGATTTACTGAACGTCGGTGTCGGTATAAAAAATGTGTTTGATGTCAACGATATTAATTCATCAATGGCTGTTTCCTCAGGATCTCATACCGGAGGCGGTGAGGCTTTCCCGATAGCATGGGGAAGAACTTTTTTTGTAAACTTAAATCTGAGACTGAAATGAAACTAAAATCATTACTTTTGATATCAATAGTGATATTAATTAATGCCTGCATCCCCGATGAAAATCCCGTTAAGCCGCTCGACAGAGGTGATTTGCTTAGAGCAGAAGTCTATATGGGTAATTTATATTCGGAACAGCTTTACTTCAGTCTCGACAATAATACAGTTGTCAAGCAAAATGATATAAAAGATTGGGATATTGCTTTTGCTTGCTCACAGGAGGATTATCATATTATTCTGAATTTCGGGAAATTTATGAAAGTAGCTGAATTAGACGACAAAAATTTTGATGAAATTGATAAATCTGTCCTGTCTGAATTTGAAGAATCTGATTGGCGATATGATAATCCTGACGGAAATAAAGATTCTACGGCGATCGGTAATTGGTTCGAATATCAAGATGATAATATTACTTCAAAAGAAAAAGTATATATAATTGATAGAGGAGTGGATGAGAAAGGAAAAAAGATGGGTCATGTTAAATTTCAAGTAAACCAATTTAATGATGGTGCTTATACAATTTCTTTTGCGGATTTGAATGAACTCCAAACCCATACCATCAACATAGAGAAGGACAGTACTTTTAATTTTCGTTATTTAACATTTAATCAAAACGGTGTCATACTTGATTTAGAGCCACAAAAACATCAGTGGGATATTATGTTCAGCAAGTTCACCGAGTTATTATACACGAATGAAGGTGAAGGTGTCTGGTACAGTGTTACCGGCGTTTATCTAAATCGGACAGATGTTGAAGTGGCTGTCGTTGACTCACTGCCGTTTGAGGATATTGATTTTTCGTATGCAAGTAAATTGGACTACTCATCAAGAAGAAATGTCATCGGTCATGAGTGGAAATATTATGATTTCGATAGTGGTTCTTATTTAGTGAACTCAAAAGTTGTATTTATCATAAAGTCTTCAAGCGGCTTTTATTATAAACTGCATTTTACCGATTTTTATGACAATTCAGGAAATCGGGGTACACCTAAGTTCGAGTACAGGAAAATATGATTTTGAAGAGTTTTTATTCAAATCTTCTTTATTAATATACAGTCGCAGTATTATTACTAAATTAGTAAAACTGCGACTTTTTTTATTTAATTTGCAATTCTAAAGAAAATTTTTTAATTTTGATAATTGTCGAAATATCGAACTGAAAAAAGTTTATTTAATGTTTGAGTTAATAAAAATAACTAAGGCTCTATCTGACAAGAATCAATTGAGGATACTCAAAATTTTTGAGCATAAGAATCTATTGGTTTATGTGAAAACTGAGTTCTTCGAAACTTCAACTTATCCTGTTTCGTTACACCTGCCTTTAATGAGTGATGCAGAATTATCAGTTGACAAAAAAGATGAACAGTTGAGTGATTACTCCCTGAATTATGAAACTAAAAATGAATATATCAAGAAATCATTATCATATATGCCAAATTGTCTGTCAGAAGATAAACAATTTATTGAAGACAATAATCATGTCAATACAGATGACAGATATATAATATACTTATCAAAATCCAAGAACGATACTTCATTTGATCAGGAGTCATTAAAATGGACCTGAAAAAGGAGTGGAAAATATTTGTTGTATTAGGTATGGTATTCTTGGGATTCTTCTACTTACCATTAGGCATACCAAGATTTGACAATGCAATATTTGAGGCACTTTATCTTGCTAAATGGTATGCTCAGGAACATGTTGTATTTTGCTTGTTACCTGCGTTCTTTATTGCGGGTGCAATTAGTGTATTTCTAAATCAGCAATCGGTTATGAAGTACCTTGGAGCCAAAGCAAACAAAGTTTTGGCATATAGTGTAGCTTCAGTATCAGGTAGCATTCTGGCTGTGTGTTCATGTACAGTTCTTCCATTATTTACGGGAATTTACAGAATGGGAGCGGGATTAGGTCCGGCTGTGGCATTTTTATATTCAGGTCCGGCAATAAATGTGCTTGCAATTATCCTGACGGCTAAAGTCTTGGGAGTTGACATTGGTATTGCCCGTGCAGTAGGTGCGATTGTTTTCAGTATTGTAATAGGTCTGATAATGCACT
>JBAYPL010000120.1:0-8033 GCA_041677745.1 Kapaibacterium sp. (SeqCode) | reverse complement strand
TGCCGCCGATACAATATCGAGAGCAGTAATAGTATAATTCTTTCCCCTTGCACCGTGTCTGCGTATTTCCTGAGACAAATTAATCAGTACATAGTGGCTGTCGGTCTTGTCAACTTCGGCATTCAGAACATTTCCTATTGGCTTCATGATAAATTTATCCTTTACTTCTGCACTTTCAATATCTACGGGTTCTGAAAATTTCAATCTGATGAGCGTTTGTGAAATGAATTCAAGACTAATCAAATACATCTCAGTTTGAATTTCTGATGTTTGATATGCAAAAGGTGTTTCTGATTCTTTTATCTGATTTCCGTAATAATCTTGAAAGGAATAATTTTTTAAAGAATATTCGCCTTCAATAAATTCCTTGTCGAAATAAACAATTATACTTGTGTCATTTGCTGACTGCACTGATTTTGAATATGAATAAACATCCGATTCAGAGTCAAATGCAAGAAATAAATGCGGACTCAAGTTGCGGGAAGATATTCTACCTGAAAAATTCAATGCAACACTTTCCGCACCCAATACTTGTAAATCAGTAATTACAGTCTCCGGATAAGTATAAATATCAACAATATCACTGAAATCACTGTATTTATCCTGCATCTGAGAATTGAACACAGCAAGTATGAACTCATAAAATGTATTTGCTTCCAATTGATGTATTATGATTTCGGTATCTGTTGTTCTCGCTTGTTCTACTGCAACCGGAGGATTGACATTCCTGTCAACAAGGAATATGACATACTCTTCCGCATCTTCAGAGTAATCCCATTTAAATGAAGCTGAAGTCTGCGATATTGCTGTCCCTTCAAAATTTCGCGGAGATTTTGGTCCCTTAAAAGTATAGTCAAACTCGAAAAATGAAGTATTTGAAAAAGTTGATATTCCAAGTTCATTTACACCGTTTCCGTCAAAATCATAAACTACGGCTGTGTTTGACAGGGTGGAAGGATAATGCCAAAATGGTAGCATCTCCCCTGTATGTTCGTCATGAGACCATATATATAAGTCAGGGAAAGCAGATACTATTATTTCGTCTTTACCATCATTGTTTAAATCACCTGTTGCCGCACCATTTCTAAAAAATGCACCTTGACGTGAAGCTCCTATTCTTACTCCGTAAAGATTTTCCTTCCAATAGTCAGTGTTATAAGAATTCTGTCCCTCAGATTTTATTATGCGTACTGTCCAAAGCGGAGTGCCGACTTCACCTTGATTGAATAATTCATATGTACCTGCAAATACTTGTAATATTTCGGGTTTTCCGTCACCGTCAATATCCGGATTTTCTATAAATTGGATGCTGCTCGCAACATTAGTGGAATCAACAAATTCCAAATGAAGGCCGTTATTTCTAAATTCATAAATAAATAAATTGCCGCGGGTATTTGCAAATACAAGCTCAAGATTTCCATCACTATCGAAGTCATCAATTGCTGAACCGCGTGTCAAAGCAACATTTGATAATGAACCCGGCAAGACAGCTCTACATAACACTCTGTAATCTCCGTCTATATATTTATAGACAGAATAGTAATTCATTTTAACAAAATCATACGAAGAGCCGATTAATTCATCAATTCCGTCTCCGTCCAAATCATAGATTTTTTCTGCCCAGAAAGTCGAATCCGGCTTACTCCTGAATAGCTCGACGGCAAATGGATTTTCTCCGTATGTTTCACCTTGTTTTACTGTGCTTATTCCGTCGGATGTACCGAAGATTTCCGGTACTCCGTCCCCGTTGGAATCGCCGA
The DNA here is from genome assembly GCA_041677745.1 of Kapaibacterium sp. (SeqCode). Lineage (GTDB taxonomy): Bacteria > Bacteroidota > Ignavibacteria > Kapaibacteriales > UBA2268 > JANJTB01. Next base: position 6,273 of record JBAYPL010000120.1, on the reverse strand, counting down.
TTCCGGCCGCTATCCAGCCTTCGGCGGATGAGTCTTTTAATGAAAATGAATTATTGTCAAATTCATAAATTGCTGCTTCTCCGATAAATAATGAGCTTAAATCATTTACTGCAAGATAGGCTTTGCCGGTGTTGTAAAGGTCATGTACTCTGTTGAGTAAGTATGTCCTTGGCAGTGAATAACTCTTTTGTACAAAATTTGTATTAGGGAATATGTCATCCTTTTTTCTGAAATTAAAATTTTTTATAGAACTATCACCTGAACCCGAAAAAAATATTGCTTGAGCAGAATAATCTGTTTCTGTTTCTATTTCATCGGAAAATACTAATGTATGAAATTCGGAATTAAAATCATATTGACGGGTAATGTATTCTTCTGTCTCATCTGTCTTTCTGTATTTAATCAACATTTTGCATTTTCTGTCTGTTACTGCGCCGACAATTAGCACTCTTTTACCTTTGTAATATGCATTACGTACTTCGAAACTTAATATATTAACAGGTTTTGAGCTTGAAATTAAATTAAGATAAATTCTTCTTTCAAGTATATTTTTATTTTTCTGATATAAGCGAAGTGAAAGAGTATAAGTTCCGGGTTCTAAAGCACTGATGTCCAGTTCGGCAAGTTTTGAATTTTTCACCTGTGAGTAATATTTATTACTTTCGATAAGCCATTGCTCAGGCATAATACCGGCACCGATTGAAATACTGTAAGCATCAAAAAGTGCAGACAGAGCAGAACCTTCGATTACAAGGGATTGTGTATCGTCAATATTTATGGACTGTTCAAATTTCGGATTATCAATTTTCAAAACTGTAGCCTCAGAATTTTTTACAGCATTGCCAATATTTAGAATACCTCCTCCGTATTGGACATCCCATGTTTTGTTGTTCAATCTTGTGGCATTAGATTGTAATATACCGTTAATTTCAAAAGGAGACAATTCAGGATTACTCTCCAGCAATAATGCTGCGGCTGCCGAGACTGCCGGTGCAGATAAGGAAGTACCTCCCGTTGCTTTGTAGGAGCCATTGACATCGGTAGTCAGAATGTTTACCGATGGAGCTGATATGTCAAGCATAGACCCGTAATTAGCACGTCCCGAGCGTCTGCCGCTTTCGTCAATTCCGCCGACTGAAATAACTTCAGGGTGGTCGCTCGGATAATGTTTCTGATTCCATCCGTTATTGCCTGAAGAAGCTACCATGACACAGCCCATTGAATGGGCGAATTTAATTGCGTCATGAACTATAGGTGATTCATCTCTCTCTCCGAAGCTGAAATTCAATACCTTTGCACCATTCACAGCAGCATAAACAATAGCTCTTGCAATATCATCAGACTCTGCGTTACCGGTAATATCAAACGCTTTGGCGGTCAATATTTTTGCATTATATGCGATGCCCGCGATACCGATTTGATTATTTCTTACTGCACTCATTACACCTGCTACAAGTGTACCATGCTCACCTTGGTCTTCAGGTACAGGGTCGGGATTGGAATAATCGCCGAAGTTAGCGAAATCTTGATCTACAAAATCATATCCTATGACATCGTCAATTATGCCGTTACCGTCATCATCAATTCCATTCAAATCACCGCTGACTCCATTTCGCTCTTCAGTATAATGCCAAGGTTCAAATGTTCCGTTGCCATTGATGTCTTCTTTGTTGTTTACCCATATATTCTGTTTTAAATCCGGATGGTTAAAGTCAATTCCGGTGTCTATCAAACCAATAATTATCCCATTTCCGCTGAGCCCAGTTTTCCATGCACTCTCTGTATTGACAGCCTTAATCCACCATTGAGAATTATATAAGGAATCATCGGGAATAACATTGTCATTATTTATACTGTAAATATAATTTGGACTTATGCCGATATAATCATCATCCTTCATTAAATGTTCATTTAATTCAGTTAACTTGTCGGCATCCTCAACAGAGATAATATAATAATTGGAAATATTTTTTAATAAGTCCGATTGTTTTGCACTCAACAACTTGTTATTATCAGATTTACCTATATTGACAAACTCATTTATTGCTCTTTTGCTTTCAATTCCGTAAGGTGTAAATATTTTGTTTAGCTTTTCTTCACTTCCCTTATACTTTATGATATAGGAATTAAATTGTGAAGCATTAGTTATCACAGCACACAGAAAAAATACGATAATAATCTTATTTGACATAAATCTGCCGTTGAGTATTGAGCAATATTCAATTTAGACGGATATTAGTAATTTGTATGATTGAAATATTTTTATTTAAATTGTTTTGAATTCAGATAATTCAAAGTACTATTTATCGAGTCACATAATAATTTAAAAACAGCATAAAGGAAGTAAGGTTAATTTCTCTCTTTATTAAATATTAGCAAGGCAACACTTAGCATTAAAATTCCCGAGATAATAAACGGCATCTCAAGATTAAAAAGAGATGCTACGTATCCGCAAGTCGTATAACCAATTAGAGTCCCAACAAGATTCGCACTTGATGCTATTCCCATTACCCCGCCTTTTGAATCAACAGGAGATACTTTATTCAATGCTGAGTAGAGTGTTGGCAATACTGCAGCAAAGAATATACCTGCCAATGCACGAACCGGAAATAGCAATAGATAATTATTCACGACAATATGTGCAAAAGCTGCAGCAGATATGACCAATGATGAAATCCTTACTGTTTTTCGGTAATCTTTTCTGTCGTTCCTTTTGCCCCATATCGGTGCAAAAATAATGCTCATCAATCCGACAATAGCAAGGAGTGAACCTGTGATGGTAGAGATAAACTTAGGTGGAGCATTCAAAGTTTCAATATAAAAGGGAAAAATAGGGTTTGTGTAATTTATGCCGGCTTGCGACAGAATTATCAATATCAACACGAAACGTATGCTTTTATTATTATATACAAACTTAAGATTTTCCGTTATGCTTGTCCTTCTTGTATCGTCTTTGCCCTTTTTATTTTCCTTTACAAATATCAAGACTAACAAACCAGCCATAAAAGTCATGACACTGACGATGATGAATACACTTCTGATGCCTGCAAAATCACTTATTAAACCTCCAGCGAAAGGACCAATGATGTTACCTGCCGACAGGGAACTTTGCAATATCCCAATTGCGTAACCGGCTTTGTCGGTAGGTGTGTTTGCTGCGACAAAGGCAAGTGCAGCGGCAATCATACCGCTTACCGCTCCCTGAAAAACACGTAATGCAAACAATTGATATACATTTTGAACAAATCCCATCAAAAATACGGCAGTAAATAAGCCGAATACAGCTCTTACTATCATTAATTTCATTCCGTATTTGTCACCCATTGCTCCCCATAATGGTGTAGTTATAATTGATAGAAAATACGGACCTGCAAAAATCAGTCCGCTCCATATACTTGCTTCATCAGGGGAGGTGATTCCGAGTTCCTTGACAAAGAAGGGCATGAAGGGAATAACCGAGCTCATGCCTATCATCGCTATAAATTGTGCTATAGATACAAAGAGGAGATTGCGTTTCCAGCCCGCAGAAATAAAGCTGTCTGTTTGCTTATATGAATTGTCCTGAATCAATTTTCTTATGCTATTGCAAAAAATAATAGCTAAAGACGATTCAGAGAATGATAAAATGGATTAGGCGGAGGATTTCTCTTTGTGCAAATTTCGGATTTTTAGAATTTCAACAAACATGCGAATAGAATCTTTGATGGGATCAACCTTGCTTCTGTCGTCATTATACCATTCTACCGGTGTTTCTTTAATTTTGAATCCGAGCAATTTCGCAAGATATACAATTTCTACATCGAAGCTAAAACCGTTAATTTTAGCAGCACTGAATATTTTGTTTGCTGCTTCTGCCGTAAATCCTTTAAAACCGCATTGTGTATCTCTGATACCTTTCACAACCATTAGTTGCACAATTTTATTGAAAGTTTTTCCCATTATTTCACGATAAATCGGCTGGTGGACTTTTATCATTTCGGAATCCATTGCACGACTGCCTACACATACATCGTAACCGTTTTCGAGATGATTAAGAATCTTTGAAATTTCATATATTGGAGTGGAGAGATCAGCATCGGAAAATATTCTGTACGATCCTCTTGCCTCAAGCATACCTGCCCTAACAGCAGCACCTTTGCCCATATTCTTGGGCAATATAATGGTTTTGACTGATTTTTGACTTTGAGAAATATTGCTTGTTCCATCATTTGAACCATCATCTACCACGATGATTTCATAATCATAATCAACTGTAGAAAAAAAAGCGAGAACATTTTCCAAGCTTCCGGCCAGTCGCTCTGCTTCGTTGTATGCCGGGATTATAAGAGATAGTTTCAAAGGCACTTTTAATAAGTTATAAATATATTAAATGCTTTAATGTCAACGTTAATAAATTTTTAAAAGACGGACAATTTTAAAAAAAATTTACGAAGCCGGATTCCATTGGAATACTTAATAGTAATAACCGGCTCCGTAATTTTTAATCCGGAATGTTTTTTATTCATTTGACTAGCCCGAACAGCAAGCCAAAGAAACATTCATATACTTATCATTGCTGAAACATTGCTTCAGACAAACTGTCAATATTAATACCTTGCGACAGCTCCATCAACCTGTATTGAAGGGCTTGCATGACCGGTTGCTTATATTCTATGTTAGAATTTTGGTAGAATTCCAATAATTCATAAGCCTTACGGGTAGCTGCTTCTTTACCTGAATTCTTCTCAACCTCCGACACTTTAAAATCAGCTATCATGCCTTCGATATCACCGAGTCTCGCCATGATTTGTTGCATTTCAGAAGGTCTTCCTTGAGCCATACCTAAAATCTGTTCAGAGTATGATTTTAATTTCTCGAGGTTAAGTATAGCACTGCTATAATCACCTTTCATCTCATAGAGATAGGCTGAAACACTATATGGTCCGATTCTTCTTCCGATAGCTTCGTAATAGCCGTATTCCGGTGCTATTGTTTTGCTGTTTATGAGTTCTTCGCAGGTCTTTATACCCATAGAAGCAAATAATTCAGCTTGTTCATTTGCTCCCGCATCTTTGTAAAGGTTCGCAATCCTATATTCCATATCGAAAGACATAGGGAATTGAGTAGGTGATATTTGATTATTCATCATATCAAGCACTTCAATAGCATGCTTATTGTCATTTTTATTTCTGATGAGGTGACTTGCATACATCTGATACAGACTTCTGTAAGTGGTCATCAGTCTTCTGGCAACCTCATCGTAATAAACAGAATGATTATTCAGATTTCTGAACTTAAATCCGTATTTCGGTGTTGTACTATAATAATCAGTATTGTCAACTTGAGTCATAAGACATAGCTCCATGATCTCTTCATCAATGGCTTCACCACGACTGTTAGGCTGCGGGACAGGGCATATACGCATAGCCATACCTTCATGTCTGAAATGCCCTTCAAGACCTGCGAAAGCATCCGGACCGACAGTATTTGAGAAATATACCGGTCTTTCAAATCTGATTTGTTTCAATATATCGAGTATCAACTTATCCTGAACACGGATGAGATACATTGTTTTGTCGTCCACATTGCCGTAATTTTTGCCTGTATAAGTGAATCTCATGTGCCCGTCAGCCAAAATCGTTGGGTCATTTGTATATTTTTCCAAAATCTCTTTTTTCACAGGAATAGCAATCTGTTGAGCCTCTCCGAAATCATAAGATAAAGCTCGTTCATCATCTTCACTGAAATTTTGAAGGCTGGCATCGGAAAAGCTAAGTGGGAGTTGCTCTGCGCCCCAAGGTGATCTGTTTTTCAGTTGGTCAACATACCAGAGAGTATTACCGAGACTTAGATTGGCAACTCTGACGTCTCGCCTGACACCGGCAACATCTTGCAGATACCAAAGTGGGAACGTATCATTATCACCGTTAGTAAACAAGATAGAGTTTTCTTCCACGCTTTGTAAAATATTATAAGCATAATCGAAAGGCAAATAATTTCCTGCACGGCTGTGAAGTTTCCAGCCGTTAATAGCCATATTTAACGGAACAAGAACAAATGAGCCGGCAAATACTCCGATTGCAACAGATGTGCTGATTTTTTTCTTTCCAAGCCATTCCATGAGGCTGAAAGAACCCAAACCAATCCATATACACCAAACAAGGAATGAACCGGTATAGAAATAATCCCTCTCTCTCGGCTGAGGATCCTGTTGATTCTGCTGGATGGCTGCCAAGACACCCATGGTCAAAAACATGGCAAGGTAAGCCATCGCCATCTTGGGGTCCCGATAGA
>JBAYPL010000119.1:0-8059 GCA_041677745.1 Kapaibacterium sp. (SeqCode) | reverse complement strand
GTAATCTTTATAATATTGCTGTCAATTTTCGAAATCAGCAGCATAATAGACTAAGGTAATATACACGGATTATTCGTCATGAAGAAAATTTTGATACTTCTAATTATTCTACTGAGTTTTTCAGCTCAAATAAAGGCTGAACTTATCAATAAGGAGATTATACCTGAACTGATATCTCCTTCAAACGCCGGAACAGAGTTTCATTTGGCATTTATTCCGGTGTATTATGACCCTTTGGATAATTATAATATTGCAAGTTTTTACTTTTCTTCATCAGTGAATACGAAGCTCCGATTCAGGATACCAACTACATTCATAGATACTGTGATTTTTCTTAAAGCCGGTATAGTATCAGATTTGACCATTAAGGCAAAATTTGCAATTGCTGAATCAAAGCCCTTGAACGCACCTACTCCACACGAAACGGTCTATAATGACAGAGGAATAATAGTCACCTCAGATTCACCCATTATTTGTTATGCTATGCTTAGATTGAGGAATTATACGGGTGGCTATCTGGCACTACCTCTTAATTTCTGGGGGAATGATTATTCAGTAAATACCTTTAAAGATTATTATAACAATATTGATATTTCAGCACCATCTACCGCGATAGTTATCGGAGCATTTGACAATACACGTGTGAGCTTTACACTCGGTGGCAATGACAGTACACGTATATTTCTGCCGGACGGTGACTCTATTGTAGCTGGCGAGATTGTCTCTCGCACAATATCACGAGGCGATATCTGGGTGTTATACGGAAAAGGTCGGTACAATGAACTTACCGGCAGTTTTATAAGGTCAAATAAACCAGTAGCTGTTGTATCCGGTAATTACTGTTCTCAGATTCCGCAAGGCGCTCAACCGTGTAAATATCTTATTGAACAAGAAATACCCACCTACGCATATTCGAAACGTTATTACGTAACTCCGGTTCATAAGCGTACTAAAGGTTCTTTTGTCAAAGTTTTGGCTGCCGAACCAAACTCGGAAGTATATCTCAATGACAAGCTCAAAGGCACAATTATATCCACAAGTGGAATTGAAAACGAAGGATATTTAAGCTTCAGAGTCAATCAAGATAATAGTCCGGCAGTTATTTCATCCAACAAACGAATCAATGTTGTTCAATATAATACCGGAAACGAAGACGGAATTGACAAAGGATTTCCGTTCAAGATGCAAGTTCTGTCTTCTGACCACTTCTCTAACATAATCAAATTCAATATACCTTCCACTAAGCAAAGTGAATATTATAATCAAAACTTTATCAATATCGTTTTTAAACCGGATATTCAAGGCGGAATACCCGCCGATATGCTTTTACAAGAATTTATTGATGGAAATGTGCTTACAAGAACTGTCAGAGAAATGACTCTTAACCAATCAGTACCATTTCCTGTTAAAGAAGAAGACGGTTCTACTTATCATTGTCTGACACTTGAACTCCCCAAAGAAGGTAATTATATTATTAAAGCAGACAATCCCATTGGTGTGTCAATTTATGGTTATACGCTTTCTGATACTTATGCAAGCATTGCAAATATCAAATTGATCAATCATGTAAAAAATACAGACACATTACCACCTGTTTTCAATTACGAAAGTTCTTCAAAGGGTAATTTCGCAGGAGTAATATCCGATATGCCTATTCAGGTAGGAGTAAGGTCAAATCTTGCGATGATTCATTTGGTTGATGATTCTACTTTCAATTATGAATTTTTCTATGATGATATAATTCCCGGTGTAAATCAACACTCAAATTTTTCAATCAGACCCATAAATATTGCTTTACCGGCACAGGCATTCATACGTGCAGTTGATTTTGCAGGTAACGACACTATCCTTAAATTTACTTATTCTAACATACCGGAACCTCCCTTGATAAGTATTTTAGATTATAACCAAAAGGATCATTGTATGGGTAATGAATATACAGTTGAATTTGATGTAAGTGGCGGGGCTATACATAATTCAAATACATTTCATGTCATGCTTGGACGTATTAATGACGAATCAGGATTATATCCTCTCAAAGTTGCATCGGCAAGCGGTGAAAAGCCTCGTTCAATGAAGTTCATTGTACCATTTTCAATGATTGCGGACACTAATTATTACTTATTCCTTGTATCAACGGTGCCACCTGTCTCAAGTGATACAATTAGCAGTTTGACTATTCACAGCATTCCAAATCTGACCATTCAGGGTTATGACAGAATCTTTGCGGGTGATGTTCATACATATTCTGTTCCTGATTCAAATTTATCTTACAAATGGACAGCCTTGAACGGTGAAATTATTGGAAATGATGACGAAAATACAGTAAATATTAGATGGAATAGTGCCGGAAGCGGTAGCGCAGTTCTCGATTATTCCAATTCATCAAATTGCTCCCAGACAAGATTTAAAAGTGTTAATTTAGCGACCGAAACCATTAATGAAATTGAAGGTCCTCTGAATGTATGCAGCAAAGATGAAATAATTTATAACTCATTCCAAAGTAACGGAATATTCACTTGGAGTGTTATCGGCGGTGAATTCATCGGCGGTGTGAACGACTACATAATTAAAATCAGATGGTTAGATGAGGGTATCGGGAAGATAAAACTTATTTACAAAAATAATGAGAATTTTATGAAAATTCTCGAAAAAGATGTAATAATCTCCGGATTACCGGAACGTCCGAGTATATCACGTCAGGGTACGGTTTTATCATCAAGCAGCGATTCAGGAAATCAATGGTTTTTTAACGGTAACTTAATTCCCGGAGCCAGAGCCAAGAATTATGATGCCGGACAAAACGAAGGATTATATACTTTACAGGTAACAGAAAACTCATGTAAAAGTGAGTTTTCAGAAGCTTATGATTATAAGGTTACGAGTGTAATAAACCAAGAAGTTAAACTCAGTATATTTCCCAATCCGGCTGAAGATATGATAACAATACAATTTGATTCGCAGGCTTACAGTAAATTAAAAATCAGCCTATGCAATACATTGATGCAAGAACTTGTCAAAGTTTACGATTCTGCCGGAGATACTACAACTGACGCAGTCTTGGTTGATGTTTCAGCATATACTCAGGGATTATATTTCATAAAACTTGAAAGTCAGTCAGATACGCATTATTACAAGCTGCTAATCGTCAAATGATTTTTTTGGCAAATAAAAATCGCTTAAGTGTTATCCAAAGAGTATTTAAAGAATTATAGAATAAATTTCAGACTTGCCTATCCTATTATGCTGGGACAGGTAGGTCACATTCTGACGGGTATAGCCGATAACATCATGGTCGGACATATAAGTTCGGAGCATCTTGCCGCTGGTTCATTAGGTCACAGCATATACATAATATTTTTCATTATCGGATTAGGTCTGGCAACCGGTATTACTCCTCTCGTCGGAATAGCTTACGGCGAAAAAAACCATAAAGAATGCTCACATTACCTGAAAAACGGTTTGGTGAGTATTATGTTTACCGGCTTAGTGATGACTGTATTGATGCTGTTGATGGCACCATTACTTCATTATATCGGGCAATCAGAATCTGTAATCAGTCTTGCCTATCCGTATTATATCATTTCTTCATTATCTTTAATTCCTTCTATGCTTTTCACTGCAATGAAGCAATTCACAGAAGGAATTGCCCTGACAAAACCTGCTATGACAGCAAGCATTTTGTTCAACCTTGTCAATGTATTTCTGAATTATTTGCTCATCTACGGTAATTACGGATTCCCGAGACTTGAACTTGAAGGAGCCGCATGGGCTTCATTTATTGCAAGAGCAGGCATGGGTATATATCTTCTGATTTATGTCTTTGGCAACAGAAAATTCAACATATATACTAAAGGTATAAATTGGAAACGTTATTCTTATTTGCATATTTCCAGGATTTTCAAGCTTGGATTGCCAATTAGTGTACAATTCTTGCTCGAAGTAGCTGCATTTTCAGCCGGAGCATTACTTATGGGGATGATTAGTCCGCAAGCACTGGCATCACATCAGATAGCAATAAGCATTGCCACTTTCACATACCTTGCAGCAAGCGGTATAGCATCGGCAGTAACAATAAGACTCTCCAATTTATTGGGTGAAGGTAAATATGATGAATTGAAAAATTCCGGATATTCTTCATTTATTATGGTGTTGTTTTGGATGGGTTTTTCTGCACTTTTACTGATTAGTCTCAGACATATTCTGCCGAGCCTCTTTGTCAGTGAACAAGATGTAATTGAGCTATCAGCTAATTTATTGATAATAGCGGCATTTTTTCAAATTTTTGACGGAACACAAGTTACCGCCATGGGTGCATTAAGAGGCTTGAAGGATGTTAGAATCCCGGCCATGATTGGACTTTTCTCTTATTGGATTCTTGCACTACCATTAGGATATGTATTTGCCTTTGTTTTCAATCTGGGTGCAGAAGGAATTTGGTATGGATATCTTGTTGGATTGATTTTAGCTGCTCTATTGCTTTATATAAGATTTTTGAAAGTTTTAAAAAATATCAGACATATTTAATGAATTTAAATTGAAACTATTTTTACAGCTTATCGTCAAGCTAATTGATGTTAAACTTATTTTTAATTGATATGAAAAAACTTTTTATCTTACTGCTTTTAACGATAACACCTATGGCATTATTTGCAAACTTTAATGCCGGTATAAATATTGGTTATTCAGCAACTCAACTTAAAACTGATCTTGAGGACATAAACAGCAATCTGAAAAGTGGTTTTCAGATAGGTGTGTTTGCAAGATTCGGCGACAAGTTCTTCCTACAGCCTGAGCTTAACTATGCAAGCAGAGGCGGATTTGCAGAGTTTCAAGATGAATTGCTTGATCAATTTAAAACTACAGGAACAGGCACCGAAATACACACCGGAATGTTCCAATTACCGATTATGCTTGGTGTTAAATTGTTAGACGGGGATATGCTCGGAATGAATATACAAGCAGGTCCTGTCTTATCATTAATATCGAACAAAGGTTTGGCGGGTGTTGAAGATGTTTTCAATACCAATGATTTTGAAGATTTCACTTGGGGTATTCAAGTAGGTGCCGGAATAGACATAATGTCATTCATTCTAAATGTCAGATATGAATATGCCCTAAGCGATATATATAAAGGCTCGGTGGATAATATGAATGCCAATACGAGAGCCAATACATTTCTTGTTACTTTAGGCTGGAAGCTCTTATAATAAAAAAAATATTTTTACCGAATTCTTTTTTTTACGGTAATGATTCTTCTTATTCTTATAGCATATATAACAGGTCTTTGATATCAAACTTACGCCTACTAATCATCGGTAGAACTCCTCAGACCTTATTAAATAAAAGTAAATATCAAAGATCTGTATTTCTAATCAACATATTTTTGTAACTTGAGAATTGATAATAGTTCCGATTTTATGTAATTGAAAGCATCCCTTGAATCGCTATCTGAGTCAAATTCCTCAATTTTTCCTTCGTGATAAACAAGCACCTTAAGACCCTCTTCGTTAAAAATTGATGTAAATTGTTCGGAGGCAATATTTGACAAACCTCTGAAATGAAAGTTATCGCCTTTCTTTTCGAAGAATATTTTTTCAATATTAATAATCACGATTCTTCCACTTTCGTTGACGAAAGTAATAGAATCAATCACGGGTGCAGGTGACTCAGACATATAGGAGAATCGTAAATCGGCTCCGACATCTTTAATAAGTTTATCCCTGAAGCTTATATCAAATGAAAAAAATCCATTTTGTTTGCCGTCATACTCAATCGGTTTAATGAAATATTGATTGACACCGGCATCCACATAAAAAGTTGCAAAGTATTTGGATGCTTTGGATTTAGAGCCCGGCTTCATTGAAAAACATGAAGTCAACAGAAAGATTAATGAGAACAATATGATTTTATTTACTGAATTCAATCTTTTTTACCAGTGAATCATTTGAAAAATATTTATGGACAATAATTGAATCACTCGAACGAAAAATCAGATAATACCCGGAATTGTTATGTTTAATGATGTGAGAATAAACAAATTTATCGTTTATCCTAAGATTGACTTTCTTTTTCTTACATAGTTCTGTATCCGAGCCTGTGATTCCAATAAATATTTCACTGTCTTTCGAACGAAAATATTTATGTAACGGTGAACTTAGTTCATCGCAGGTTGCCGAACGGACTTGGGTATAATCATCGTATATTTCTTTGCTAAGTCTTTGCTCTGTAAATTCGGCATTATGATTGAAAAAAATGTCACTGCCTCCGATGATAATCTGATTTTCACTCGGTTTTTGTCCGCAGGAAACTATTATAAAGACAATTATAAGCAAAGAGTAAGTTTTCATAATTACTTAAATAATTAAACCGAGGATATCAATACAATCATCTCTTAATAGAGATGTTTTTGAATTACAAAATTTGAATCGTAGAAATAATCCTCGGTTATAAATAAAATATTAGTCACCTGTAACGATTGTTTCGTAAGTAACTACTATGCCAAGTATGTTCCCTTGTTTGATGTCAACTGTGGCAACTTTAGTTATTCCGCCGTTCTTTGCAGCAGTTTGAATGCTTGCGTCCTGATCGAAGAATAAGACTCCTAAAAATCCGGTAGCCTTAGCAGTACCGATTTTTGAACCGATGGGATTTGAAGTCGCTGCTACCGGTAGTGTGAGCGAGCATGATGATAAGAAGGCAATCATTGAAAGCATGATTGCTGCGATAATTAATTTTAATTTCATAAATACACTCCTTATATTAATTCCGCCTACTCTTTTATGGTTTTTCGGCATTCACCTTTAGCAAATAAAACAAGAATTTAGCAGATACAAAATTATTTTTTTTTAAGTATTAGACTTTTTTAAATTTTGTATTAAAATTGTTGTTGAATTACCCATCCCAACTTATCTATTTATATATATTTAAAAAATTTAGTATTTTTGAAACCGATTAAAATATTTTTAATTTATTTTTTTTAAAATGGAATGAAATTTTATTTGCTGATTAAAAATAGCTTTATACAGGGATTAGCACATAAATCATAATCAATAAACTAACACCGAACTAATTTTAATTTATCGGAATAATCATTTGAATTTGATGTGTAGAATTGAAAAATCATCATCAAGTTCGTTTTGACGACTGATTTCTTTTGCATTATCATACAATTTTCTCAAACGGAAATCTTTATGAGAACGGAATTTTATCAAGTCATTCATGAAGTCAATGTTTGTGTACATAGCTCCGTCTTCTTTCTGAAATTCAAACACACCGTCTGAAAATACGAACAACTCGGTATCGGCTCCAATCTTAATCTCATCACATTGATATTCCATGTCTTTAAGTGCACCAATGAAAATATCTTTTGCTTCAAGTGATTTAAATCCATTGCCGTTCGATATTATAACGGGCGGATGTCCGGCGGAGGAATATTTGAATACTCCGGAACTCTTATTGTAAGTTGCATAGAATATAGTAAAAAATAATCCGCTGTATTCATTCATATTGAAGATAGAATTGATAGCCGTCAAGACCTCCGAAGGACTCGTAAAATCAATATTAGGCAATGTTCTATTTCTCAATATATTTGAAACCTGTACTGAATGTAGCGATGAACCTACTCCATGACCACTTACATCCAATAAATACATCGCAAAAGTATCATCATTAATCCAATTATACCCGAATGTATCTCCGCCTAACTGTTGTGATGGGATATAAACCCAATCGGTATGAATCATGCCTTCTTTTATTGGCTTCGGAAGGAGAGAAATCACATAACGAGCCGCATTGTCAAGTTCTTTTCTTATAAGCTTTAAAAGTCGTTCTTTGTCGGCATTAGAAATTTTCAAATGATTATTTATTCGTTCAAGCTCACCATTTATTCTGTTCAACTCTTCATTAAATTTCTTTTTTTGTCTGTAACTCATAAAAATGAATAATGCAATTAAAATAACCAATAAAGCAATTGTAGTTATTAGATAAAGAAGTCTGACAAGGGATTGATATTCTGCATTCCGAGCCCTCAAATCAGCAGATAAAATTACATTGTTGT
>JBAYPL010000118.1:0-8107 GCA_041677745.1 Kapaibacterium sp. (SeqCode) | reverse complement strand
GAAAAAGACCTGAATACGAAGATTACCAATATAGTATTCATGGGCATGGGTGAACCTCTGCTAAATTTTAATAATGTAGCAAAATCCATTGAACTGTTGACACTACCTCAAAATAAAATGTTATCACGCAAACGAATTACTTTATCAACCGTGGGAATTACAGCTAAAATTAAGCATTTAGCGGATTCCAAAAATCCGGTAAAACTCGCTATATCCTTACATGCCACGACGAACGGATTTAGAGAGAAAATTATACCCATGGCAAAAGGCGTAAAACTTAATGACCTGATGGACGCCGTAGAATATTATTACAGAAAGACTAAACTTCCAATTACTTATGAATACATACCCTTTGAAGGTATGAACGACAGTGATGAGGATGCTAAACGATTGGCAAAAATTCTTAAACGTGTTCCTTCAAGGGTCAACATTATACCCTTCAATGATATTTCATTTACCGGAGCCGGAGGATTTTCAGCTCAATTAAAGCCTACAAAATCCGACAGAATACTTGAATTCGGTGCAGCTGTTAAGTCTTATGGTGGAGCTGTTACAATCAGAGACACATTTGGTGCAGATATTGAAGCTGCTTGTGGTCAGCTTGCTTTGGCAAACTAAGGAGATTTGTTAATGAAATGGTACTTGATTTTAATTTTCTTATTTGTATCAGCCTACACTCATGCCGATATTTTAGATGATTTTACAGGATATGATGATACTGAATATGTCATTCGTCTCAAAAATGGCGATTTAATTACAGGTTACCTTGTTGAAATATTGGAAGATACAAGTAAAGGTGGTTCCATAAAATTTAGAACTCAAGTAGGAACAACAGTAATTTATGTCACTGAAATAATCGAAGTCCAAATTAAAGATGACTTAAACCGACAAAGTCACAGAGTGTTCATTATGCCTACAGCCGAGCCAATCGGCAACAACCATTTCATATCAAATTATATGATAGCTTTCTTTTATGCCGGATTCGGAATTTATGATTATGTTTCAATAAGTGCAGGGCGAAGTGTAATACCTACTGTATTAAGACAAGATCAAATAAGCCTGCTCAATGTCAAGGGTACTCTATTCAGCATGGACTGGGATTCAATGAAAGGTGGCATGAGTATTGGAGTTGGAGCAAATTTAGCTTTTATCAACGACAAGAATAAATTTTCTCACATATATTCTAATATCACATTTATAGGCGAAAGAACAGATATCACAGGTATGTTTTTTGTTAAAACCGGTGAAATGGATTACTATGAATTCAGGTTTGCCGAAAGAATTTATGATGCTGTTTATACTAATAATTCATTCGGAATCGGAGTTGGATTGACAACAAAGTTTTCGGAACGACATGATTTATATTTTGTAGGAGAAATCTGGAACACGGATATTGCAAAGATAACCAGCACCGGAATTCTCGGCGGTCTGCGTGTACAGAACAGTTCATTCTCAGCGGATTTTGGGCTGATGTATATATCCCCATCATCACTGATACCTGTATTCAATTTTGCATGGACACCTTTTTAACGTTCACATAGTTCGGCAATTTTCGAAAGAATCACAAATCCTGCCTGCTTTTTGAGCATGGGTAGATAATTAATTACATTACCATTATTTTCAAGTATTGTGATTGTATTATAGTCTCCTCCAAAACCAGAGTCTGGAACACCGGCTTTATTAGCAACAATTAAGTCACAGTTTTTCTCCTTCATTTTTCTTGCAGCATTTTCCAACAAATTCTCACTTTCGAGGGCAAAACCGCATAATATCTGATTATCTCTCTTTATTTTACCTAGTGAAGCTAAAATATCTTTAGTTTTCTTCAAATTAATTACCGGTTCATCACCCAGAGATTCTTTCTTCATCTTACCGTTATATCTTTCGGACGGTTGATAATCGGCGACAGCCGCACTTAATACAGCAAAATTCATTTCAGAGAATAATTCCATTGATTTTAAATACATTTCTTCGGCACTTTCTACAGGGAATAAAACAGCTCCATCAGGAGCTTGGATATTAACCGGACCATATACCAGATACACTTCACAACCGACAAGCAAAGCAGCCTCAGCAATTGCAAAACCCATTTTCCCGGAAGAATAATTTGAAATATACCTTACATCATCAATTTTCTCTCGTGTAGGACCTGCAGTAATCAGCAATTTCTTACCACTAATTGCCTTTAAAGTTTTTTTTTTAGATTTTCGAGCTCAAGTTCGGCATTCCATTTATCTTTTTCGACAGACTCTGCAACAGGTTCGGTAGGCTTGTCAAATACATGATTCAAGGGGTTATCTGTCATATCATCATATTTTGTGGATTTATACTTAGTTTTATATTTTAAATTACTTTGATAACGTAACTTGCCTTTTTGATTTAAGAGATTATCTTCAAGAATTTTAACAATATCATTTATCTCCGGAAATCTGCCGGGTCCAGAAAATCCACTTGACAAATCACCATCTGTCGGCGGTATAATAATTGCACCGTCACTTTCCACAAAATTTAATGAACGTCGTGTAGCCGGGTGCATCCACATCGTCGAGTCCATAGCAGGGGATATCAACAGAGGAACATTTGCAGGAAGGGCAATAGCCACTGACACAAGCGGATTGTCACAAATAGACATTGCAAGTTTACCGAGAGTAGTAGCGGAACAGGGTGCTATTAACATAGCATCACACTTATGAGCGAGTTCTATATGCCAAGCACCGGAAGTTTGAGATTCATCATCAAACATATCCACTATTACTTTATTCCTGCTGAGATTTGCCAAAGTAAGAGGACTGACAAACTTAGTGGCTGCATTTGTAACAATTACATGCACTTCGGCACCTCGTTTTACCAATTCTCTGACTAAAAGTGGTGACTTATAAGCTGCTATGGAGCCTGTTACACCAAGCAGTATAGTTTTTCCATTCAATACTTCCATTTTAGATTTTTCCATAATAATCTTTTAATTTAATTCTTCCGCTAATCTCGAAAAACCAAGATTCAAACTCAATCTCCTGGCTGCATTCATGTACTCGGTCGCTTTTTTGGGAGATGAACTTTTGGTAATTTGTCCAATATTCGCAAGAGTCAATAACTTTAGTTCTTGCGGCAACTTGGGAGCCAAAGCCGCTGATTTGTCCAAGAAGTAATATGCTTTAGGCATGTTTCCGGTATAAAGATGGTATTGAGCAGAGGAATTGTATAGGAGGCATTCGATTTGCTCATCATCAGAGACTTTAACAATTTCTTGAAAATTATTCAATATTTTTTCTGCTTTTGCAGTTTGATGTAATGACAGATAGCATTTGACAAGTAAAGTCATCAACAAGGCTGACTCGGTTTGGTTTAGACTACCTCCTGTCTTCTGCAGAGCAATTTCAGCCTTCTCTCCGGCTGATTCATACTTTTGCCCTATAATATCGTTTGTAATTGATTTAACAAACAATTTGAATTCCGGTTCATCATCAGAGAAGATATTATCATCTTCTTTGACTTCATTAGATGCATTCCCCGCTTTGTCGGAGTTAAAATGAGAAAGCATATTATAAAATTCAACTTTATTCAGGTTGTCACTTTCTTCATCTTGTTTCATACCGGAGAATGAATCATAAGCCTGTCTCATTATCTCATTGCTCCCGTATCTTTCTGCTTGTTTGGCAGACATTAGCAACATATTCTTTGCGGTTTCTTCATCACCTGATTCTATACTGTGTGCAGCAAGATACGGAGCAATATTCTCTCTGAGAATATCATTATCTGCTGACTCGAAACGCATTTTTAAAAATGCGGCTATCTGTCCGTGAAGTGACGTGTATTCCTCATATTCAAGTGAATTTTCGAAATATGTATGATAGAAAGCTTGATTAAATTTAAAAACAGTCGTCTTCACACCGTATCTATGTTCAGCTCCAATACTTTTTATTATGCCTGTCTTACTCTGTAATGATTTTAATTTTCTAATGGCACTAAGCACATCCGTATTCAATAAATGAGCCGCTACTAAAGCAGTAAACTCCCTGCCTTCGGCACTGCATACCGCTAATATGTTCCTTTCTTCTTCGGTCAACGATTCAAGATGTTGTGTGAATACAGATTGTACTGTGGACGGGAGATATTCATTACCCTTAAAGTTTGTGGCAAGGCTGCCATCAGGAAGAAAAGGAGGATACTTTTTAAAATAATTCAGATATTCTGACGCTACACCGGGTACTCCGTACGAATGTTCATGTATCCATTCCTCAAACTCTGTGTTTGGTTTATAATTCGGGAAATAATGTGCTGCTAATTCTGATATTTGATTTTTGTCAAAAGAATCAAGCTCCACAGACATAATATTGTCAAAATCTTGATAATTCAAAATAAATGAATGCAAAGGAAGATTTTGAGCTTCAAGCATACTTCTTCTGTACGATAAGACAATAATCAACGATAGTGACTCAATATTTTCAGCGAGTAAACCTAATAGCTCTACCGACTGTGAATCTGCCCAGTGCATATCATCCATCAGCAACAAGATTGGCATTTTATCTGCAAACGATTGAATGGAATCATAGTAATCTGCTGTAGCACTACTGACTTTCTTTGCACGTTCTGAAGATTTGTCATTTTTAAATTGTCGCCAGTCACGTCCTATTTCTTTGACTGCATAAAACACGGTATCAATTAATGGTATTGAAGCCAATAGAGTTAGTCCGACATTTTTTGCAAAACGTTTTTCGGGTGTTATGTCTCCCTGCTCCAGCAGTTGCTCTATTGATTTTGTAAAAGGGTATAGAGGTTGTATATTTCCAACATTAAACTTGCCAATAGGTGCCTGTCCTTCCGCATATACAGCCCTGACTCCTTTTGAGGCTTTTTTATGCTCTTGATGATAATGATTCAGAATATAAGTCTTACCGAAACCTGCTTCACCGGGAAGCAGTATTATGCTCCCTGTTCCGTTTTTAGATTTACGGACGGCTTCTTCGAAAATATTTTCGAAGTATTGATTACCTATTAATTTATTGCTTTCACTCATAATTTAATTGGCTTGTTGGCTGTTTCAAATAATCAGCGACGAAAATATGATTAATATCTTTGCCGTCAAAAACAGCAAAGGTCGGTTTTTTTATCCATTCACCAATATTTAGATAAATTCCTGTCTTATAAATTTCCTTCGAGGCTTTGTGACGATGTCCCATTACTACGTAATCAAATCCTTCTTCAATCTTGGATTGTGCAAACTTGAACAAGACATCTGACTCGTTATAGTGTTTCTGTGATGAGTACTTTCTGCTTTCTTTCGAACTTCCTGAAGCAAGCTTAATGCCTAAGTTTGGGTGTAACATAAGATATAATTTCAGGGATAGTGGGTTTCTCATAACCTTTTTTAAGAGTAGATATCCCTTGTCATTGATGTCTTTACCGTCACCATGAGAGATGTAGAACTTTTTACCACTGTGGTTCCGTATTATGTCTGTACCAAACACAGGAATATTCAACTCTTTCTCAAAGAAATCACTATGACCAAAGTCGTGATTACCGATTATAAATTCAATCTCACAGACATTATTTCTTATCTCATGAAGTTTTGATAAAGTCCTGTAAAAATGCTTCGGTATAACTTGTTTATAATCAAACCAAAAATCAAAAATATCTCCGACCAGATAAATTTTCTTCGCATCTAATGCCATCTTATCCAATACAGACAGCAACTTATCTTCTCTCAATTTATCCTCTGACCTTTCCATCACGCCAAGATGAACATCGGATATAAAATAAATCATTAACAAATACCGAATTTATGAATACTTTTTCTAAAATTTGTTCGTTCAATCATATAAAAATATCTAATTCATTATAATTAAAAAAATAAAATGGAAATATTTGCCGATTACTTACAAAGACGACTAAATTCTAATCTACCGGGAATTAATTCACATTTGAAAATGGTTCCCAAAATTAAGGGGAAAAATATCAGAGAAATGAAAGCCGACCCTTCCGCACGTCAGAGTGCCGTGATGGTATTACTCGTTGACAAACCGGATATTGAAATTATATTTACACTTAGAAGCCGGAAATTAAGAAATCACAGTGGACAAATCAGTTTCCCGGGGGGAAGACTCGACAAAGGCGAAAATGCACTTGAAGCCGCTTTGAGAGAAACACACGAAGAAATTGGAATCTATTCAGATAGAATCAATGTCATAGGAAAATTGAGCGAGCTTTATGTCCGTCCCTCAAATAGCATCATAGTACCCTATATTGGAATTATAAATGATTTTGATAAACTTGTGCTTAATCACGATGAAGTTGAAGAGTGTTTTACTGTACCAATTTCATATTTTACCGACTCGGACAGACTATTGGTATCACATGAGATTATTGAAGGCTATGATGTAGAGTATCCAAGTTGGAACATCGGAAAAAATGTAAAATTATGGGGTGCCACATCCATGATTCTACAGGAATTAATTGATATTTACGAGGAATGGTTAAATCTTACTCAAGAAAATTTCAATGTAGTTTAGTTACTCGACTACAGCAAAACAGTATTCCATCAAATCATTTGTTTGATGTTTATTTCTTGGTGTTGAATTTATCATCATCATCATAAAACAAGAAGTTGAATGATGTCATAGAGCCGTAGCACTTTGTGATATACGACTGAAATTTCACTTTTTCTCCTTCGGACAAACTCGTATTGGAATTAATTTGCTGTTCCAAAACTCTGAGGTTATCCCTAATCATCACGATTTTATGAAACAGTTTATCAATCGGTAATTCATGCTCTTTAGCATCATTATTACGCGGTAAAAACACAATTGAACCTCCTTCCCATTTAGGAGCGAGGTCAGCAGAATGCAAATTGTGCATCTCCTCGACAATAGCCTGAGCCAATTCCTTTATTTCTCTCTTATCCATTTTCTGATAATTAATGATAAAAAAAAAACAAATTATCTTATTATTAAATCATTGAATCAGAATTCACGTTTAAATGGTACAAACCATGTTTCACCAATACTGATATCGACTCCGAATCGTCCGAAATATTCATCTACCAAGCGTGAATCACCGGCTATACGCTGTCCTACCACAAATGATAAATCTACAATCAATGACCCGTGGAAAGGCATTTGCATTCCAATTGACGCAGCATATTCACTGATTTGATTATTGAGGACCTTGTAATACAGATTATTATAGGACAAACCAAACTTATAAGCGACTCTGTCAGCAAATGGAGCATTGATGGAAGGGTTACCGATTCTGTTTACCCCCACAGATGCAAAATATGAATTTGAGAATTCGGTATTAGACCCTAAATTATAATCAAAACCTGTAAAATCCTGCATTGAAAAGTCGGCTCCGATAATAAAGTTTCCTGTAGCGAATGATGCTCCGATGCCAAACAATGCAGGTATCTCTACATCAAATTCGTTAGAAAGCACTGTATCGGGTATGGTCGGTGAATTATAATTTGTTTCACGAGTTATTGATAATTTTGGCTGAAGCTCATACGATATTCCAATTATCAAATTTTTCACAGGGTTTGTAAACATTCCTGTCTTCAATCCCCAACCACTTATATAATCATTTCTCGAAGTTGTGTATTTGAATGCATAATAATCATTCAGAAATTCTGTTTCTCTCAAGCTTTCCATGACTCCGAAAGAAGCAGCCAATGAAGCTCCTACACCCAAGAATTCAGTAATTTTGGCTGAAGCTCCGGCATAAGCCTGCGATATACCGCCTTTGCCTTGATAAGTCGTAGTACCTGTCAGTTCCATTCCAGATTGCTCAACATCTGCACTTACCGCAGTAAGATAATTGATATTAGAGTAAGGTACTATTCCAAAACTTGCACTTACTCCGTTTGCGGAATCAATCGCAAATATACCGGAAAATCCTGAAATTGAACCATTATTATGCCATAATGTATTATTCTCGGTAGATACAATATTCTGGTTAAACTTATATCCAGCTTGCAGTCTTGTACTTGTAACAAAACTCCACATAGCAGGATTTCTTGAATTAATGGAATTTTCTGCCGGAAATGCTATCTGCGTGTTCCCAAGAGCATTATAAGCAGCATTAGAACCATAATTTATATCACCTAACCCGAGTATAG
>JBAYPL010000117.1:0-8183 GCA_041677745.1 Kapaibacterium sp. (SeqCode) | reverse complement strand
TGCAGTATCGGCAAGACCTTTTCTTGCACCGTGAGTTGCAATAAAGTACTCAAGGATTGACAGACCTTCTTTAAAGTTTGAAATAATCGGATTTTCAATCAATTCACCGGTTGAGCCGGACAATGATTTCTTCGGTTTAGCCATGAGCCCTCTCATACCTGCAAGCTGTCTAATCTGCTCTTTGGAGCCTCTCGCCTTTGAATCAAGCATCATCCAGAATGTATTGAAACCTTGTTTATCTCTCTGCATTTCTGAATATAATTTGTCTGCAACCAGGTTGGTTGCTGTTGACCAAGTGTCAATAATTTTGTTATATCTTTCACCTGAGCTTATAACACCATTCCTGTATGCTTCTTCAATTTTATCAACTTTACCTTGAGCATTGAGAATAATATTACGTTTCAAATCAGGAATAACAACATCATGAATAGAAACAGACAAGCCACCTTTTGTTGCAAAAAAGAAGCCGGTATCTTTTAATTCATCAAGGAATTCTACTGTTTTTGCTAAACCTGCACTACGGAAGCAATTACCGATGATTTGACGGAGACGATTCTTTGTCAACAACTCATTGATATAGCCTAACTCTTCAGGAACGATTAAATTTAATATTACTCTTCCGACTGTCGTATCAATCATTTTACCGTTATGACGTACACGAATCTTTGAATGTAATTCTACTTTACCCTGGTCATAAGCGATATTTACCTCGTCAGTAGAAGAAAATACCTTACCTTCTCCAATGCAGCCTGAACGCTGTTTTGTAAGATAATATACGCCGAGAACCATATCCTGTGAAGGAACTGTGATAGTATCACCATTCTGAGTATGCATAATGTTATGTGGAGCAAGCATCAAAAGCATTGCTTCAAGCTGAGCTTCATAGCTTATAGGCACATGTACAGCCATTTGGTCACCGTCAAAGTCAGCATTAAATGCAGTACACACTAAGGGGTGCAATTGAATGGCTTTACCTTCGATTAATCTCGGTTGGAATGCCTGAATACCAAGTCTGTGTAGTGTAGGAGCACGGTTTAACATAACCGGATGCCCTTCGATGACTTTCTCAAGGATATCCCAAACTTCATTGGTTTTTCTCTCGACCATCTTCTTGGCACTTTTCACTGTCTTGACGTGTCCTCGTTCAATCAAACGTCTGATGATAAAAGGTTTGAACAGTTCAACAGCCATATCCTTCGGAAGACCGCATTCATGAATTCTTAGCTCCGGACCAACGACGATTACCGAACGTCCCGAGTAGTCAACACGCTTTCCAAGAAGATTCTGACGGAAACGTCCTGTTTTACCTTTCAAAGTATCGGCAAGAGATTTCAAAGCACGTTGTGATTCACTTCTTACCGAGCGGCGACTATTGTCAAACAAAGCATCTACTGCTTCTTGCAGCATCCTCTTCTCATTTCTGAGGATTACTTCCGGTGCCTTGATGTCAATCAATCTTTTCAGACGATTATTTCTTATTATAACTCTTCTGTACAAATCATTTAAGTCAGAAGTAGCAAATCTTCCGCCTTCGAGCGGCACCAACGGTCTCAAATCCGGAGGAGTAACCGGAATAACATCCAGCACCATCCAACTTGGTTCGTTTGGAAGATTGCCTTTAGCACTATTCTTGAAAGCATCAAGCACGCGCAGTCTCTTCAACAAGTCTGTTTTCTTCTGCTGTGAAGTCTCGACTTTAAGAATTTCTTTCAGCTCGAAATATTGTTTCTCCGGTTCGACACGCTTCAGAAGTTCCTTAATGGCTTCACCGCCGATCAAAGCTATAAACTTATTAGGGTCTTCATCATCGAGTAAAAGTTCTTCTTTTGGAAGGTCTTCGAGAACATCGAGATACTGTTCTTCGGTCAAAAGGTCTTTCTGCTGTAATCCGGTCTTACCGGGCTGGACAACAATATACGATTCATAATAAACTATTCTTTCAATATCTTTCGTAGGCATTCCTAATATTGCACTTATTTTGCTGGGCAGAGTTCTTAAAAACCAAATGTGAACCACCGGAACAGCGAGCATGATATGCCCCATGCGTTCGCGACGCACTGATTTTTGAGTAACTTCGACACCGCATCTATCACAGACAATGCCTTTATATCTGATTCTTTTGTATTTACCGCAAGCACATTCCCAGTCACGAATCGGACCAAAAATCTTTTCACAGAATAATCCGTCCTTCTCAGGTCTGAAAGATCTGTAATTTATGGTTTCAGGTTTAGTTACCTCGCCGTGTGAGCGATTAAGTATATCATCCGGTGAGGCAATTTTAATGGAAATCTGCCTGAAACCTCTTCTCGGTATTGACATTGATTGCATGGAAATACTCCTTCAAATCTATGAGTTTTCATTTAATAATTTTCTTTTTGTATCAGTAATGCGGGACATTTCACTGCCCCGCAAATCGGAATAAAAGCTATTCAATGTGAATATCCAGACATAAGCCCTGAAGTTCGCGTACAAGTACGTTAAACGATTCAGGTATATTCGGGTCGGGCATATTTTCACCTTTAACAATTGCTTCATACATCTTGGCTCGACCTGTCACATCATCACTCTTCATGGTAAGCATTTCTTGTAGAGTATGAGCGGCACCATAAGCTTCTAAAGCCCATACTTCCATCTCACCAAGTCTCTGTCCGCCGAACTGTGCTTTACCACCTAATGGTTGTTGTGTAATCAAGCTGTATGGTCCTATTGAACGTGCATGCAACTTATCTGCCACAAGATGTGCAAGCTTAAGCATGTAAATAACACCGACAGTAACTTTCTCATCGAATTTGTCACCGGTTCTTCCATCGTAAAGTACGGTTTTACCTTCTCGAGGCAAGCCTGCTCTTTCGAGATAATCTCCAACTTGGTCCCAAGTTGCACCATCGAAGATCGGTGTTGCAAAATATGTCCCAAGCTTGGTACCTGCCCATCCAAGTGCTGTTTCGTACAACTGTCCAAGGTTCATACGTGATGGTACGCCCAAAGGATTAAGTACTATATCAACCGGAGTTCCGTCAGGTAAGAACGGCATGTCTTCCGGATTGACGATTTTTGAAACTATACCTTTGTTACCGTGTCGTCCGGCCATCTTGTCACCGACTTGAAGTTTACGTTTCTTAGCTACATAAACCTTTGCCATTTGAAGAATACCCGGTTGCAACTCGTCGCCTGCCGCTAACTTATTTTTCTCGGCGCGGAAATTACTCTTTTCGTCATTTCTTTTAACATTATAATTGTTGACTATTGCAACAAGTTTTGCGTTCTTTTCATCATCGGAAAGAATAGGCTGTTCCACATCAAGCATATCAGGCTTAAGAATGCCTTCATCAAATTTTGTGAAAACATCTTTACTGTTAACTTTAGAGCCTGCCCTGAATACAGAAACACCGTTAATCAGACGCAATCCTAAGATTTTTTCACCGTCTAAAAGGCGTGCTATTCTGTTGAGACAGTCATTATCTATCGCTTTGAGAGTTTCTTTCTCGAGTTTAGAGATTTGGTCTTGACGTTTCTTTTCAAGAGCTCTTGTATCTTTATCCATTGTAAGAAGTCTTCTTGTGAAGAGCTTGGTATTGATAACAACTCCTTTAAGTCCGGGCGTAGCTTTCAAGGACACATCTTTAACATCACCGGCTTTATCGCCAAAAATTGCTCTAAGAAGTTTTTCTTCAGGTGTGGGGTCAGTTTCGCCTTTCGGAGTTATCTTACCAATAAGTATATCACCTTCATTAATCTTGGCACCAATACTAACAATACCTGTTTCATCAAGATCTTTGGTAGCTTCTTCGCTCACGTTAGGAATTTCACGAGTGAATTCTTCTTCGCCGCGTTTTGTATCACGTACTTGTAGGGTAAATTCTTCAATATGGATTGAAGTAAACACATCGTCTGCGACCATTCTTCTTGAAATAATTATCGCATCTTCAAAATTATAACCTCTCCAAGGCATGAAAGCAACCAGAACATTCTGTCCCAAAGCCAATTCACCTTTATCGGTGGAAGCACCGTCAGCAAGAGGTTGTCCTTTGATAACTCTTTGTCCTACTTTTACAACAGGTCTTTGGTTAATACATGTATCTTGATTTGTTCTAAAGAACTTCATTAATTTGTAAGTTACGACTTCCTCATAGTTGAAGGAAATAAGTTTTTCCTCTTCAGTCCTGTTGTCATCGTATCTTATGGTAATATATTCAGAGCATACATATTCGACGACACCGCTTCTTTCTGCAAGAATCAAGGTCCTTGAATCTTTGGCTACTTTAGCCTCCATACCGGTGCCTACTATCGGAGCACTGGGTCTCAATAGAGGTACAGCTTGACGTTGCATGTTTGAACCCATGAGTGCACGGTTTGCATCATCATGCTCGAGAAACGGAATCAAGGATGAAGCTGGTGAAGTGATTTGGTCTGTAGATATATCAATATAATTCACTTGGTCAGATTCAACAAGTACAAAGTCACCTGAACGTCTTGCTCTGAGTTTATCTCCAATCAAATTTCCATCCTGGTCAGTAGGAGTTGATGCAGGAACAACTATCAAACCATCTTCCTTATCGGCAGGTAAAAATTCTATTTCATCGGTTACTTTACCATTTACTACTTTACGATAAGGAGTCTCAATGAATCCTAAGTAATTTATTCTTGCGTGCATAGCAAGCGAAGAAATTAGACCGATGTTGGGACCTTCGGGGGTTTCAATTGGACATAATCTTCCGTAATGTGTATAATGAACGTCACGCACTTCGAATCCGGCTCTTTCACGAGTCAAGCCGCCGGGTCCTAAAGCTGAAGTTCTGCGCTTGTGGGTTAATTCTGAGAGTGGATTGGTTTGATCCATGAATTGTGAAAGCTGATTTGTTCCGAAGAACTGATTTACAACAGAACTGATAGTTCTTGCATTTACAAGTTCCGAAGGAGTTAAATTTTCACCGTCGTGGATACTTAAGCGTTCTCTTATCGTTCTTGCCATTCTCGACAAGCCTACGTTGAACTGTGCATTCAACTGTTCACCCACTGTTCTTACTCGACGATTTCCAAGGTGGTCAATATCGTCACCGGAAATTTTATTGTCATGAAGATGAATCAAATGTTTGATGATTGAAACAAAGTCTTCTGTAGTGAGAGTAGTTTCTTCAATAGGAATTTTCAGGTTTAATTTTTCATTAATACGGAATCTGCCGACTGTTCCGAGATCATATCTTTTCGGGTTGAAAAACAACTTTTCAAGCAAAGCTTCGGCTGTTTCAATATCGGGCGGCTCACTTGAACGGAGCTGTCTGTAGATTACTTCAAGAGCGTCTTCACGGTTTCTTGCTGTGTCTTTTGTCAAAGTTTTGGCAATTACCGGCTCCTCGGTCGGGTCATAAGATTTATATACTCTTATAGGCAATACTTCGGTAGCCTTAATTTGCTCAATAAGCTCGGGAGTTATGACCATGTCACGAGTAGAAATTATTTCCCCTGTAGTCAAATCAACCACATCGGAAGCGATTCTTCGTCCCAAGAAGCTGTCGTCAACATTGGTAGGGTCAACATCTTCAGCCAGGTCAAAAAGTTGTAATATATCTTCATCGGAAGAAAAACCGATAGCTCTCAGTAGTGTTGTTACCGGGAATTTTTTCTTTCTGTCAATATAAGCATACATGACATCATGAATATCAGTAGTAAATTCTATCCATGAACCTCTGAAAGGTATGATTCTGGCAGTATAGATTCGAGTACCGTTCGGATGTATGGCATCATCAAAAAACACACCCGGAGAGCGGTGAATCTGACTTACAATAACTCTCTCTGCACCATTAATAATAAAAGTTCCACGCGGAGTCATAGCCGGAATATTTCCAAGATAAACTTCCTGCTCTACAGATTCGATATAATCCTCAGAACCTTTTTCTGCTTTACTTGAAAGTCTTAATTTGGCTTTTAACGGTTTTGCGAAAGTAAGTTCACGCTCACGACACTCTTCTTCGCTGTATTTAGGTTTTTCAATAGTATATTCGACAAAATCAAGTTCAAAAATCGAAGAAGCATCTTCAATAGGAAAATTGATATTAAATGCAGCTTGCAATCCGACATTCAGTCGTTTTGTAGAATGCACTTCTTCCTGAAGAAACTCTTTATATGAATCTAACTGAATACTCAACAAATCAGGGTAGTCGGATGTTACTTTAGAGCGAGAAAAGTTGATTCTCCTACGTAGTCTGACAATTCCGTCATCGCTTTCAAGAAGCTTCATTTCGCCACTGTCGTAGTCTTTATAGCTCTCCAACAAAGCGCTGGTGCTTACATTCTCATATTCTTCAAAGTTATCACCAATTTCCATTGAGCACCTCCTGTAATTGCATGGAATATAAAAAAAGGATTTTATGACTTACCTTTCGCGTTGAAAGAAAAGTCATAAAACCCCGTAAATAATTTTTTTGAAACATCAATAATTTTTGTAATTTAGAAATATTGATTTTGACAAAACTCGGCAAAATAAGTAAGTACGTTAATAATTCTATTTCAAAACAACAAAAGGGGCTGGCGGAAATATTCCGCCTTCCCCGTTTGCAACATTAAGACCGGTTTACTTTAAAGTAACTTTTGCACCGGCTTCTTCAAGTTTCTTCTTGAGTTCAGCAGCCTCATCTTTACCTACTGCTTCCTTGACAACTTTCGGAGCAGCTTCTACAAGGTCTTTAGCTTCTTTCAATCCAATGCCTGTAATTTCGCGAACGACTTTAATAACGTTCAACTTGTTAGCACCGATTTCAGTAATTTCTACATCAAATTCTGTTTGCTCTTCAGCAGCAGGAGCAGCTTCACCTGCAGCCGCAGGCATCATGCCACCCATCATTACGGGTGCTGCAGCGGTAACGCCGAATTTTTCTTCGAGAGCTGTTTTAAGTTCAGCTGCTTCAACAAGTGTTAAGGAGCCGATTTCTTCTACTAATTTTTCTACTTTTTCTGACATTTTATATCTCTAAATAAAATTAATTTACAAAATATTTAAATGAATTAAGCCGCATTATTTTGTTTTTTAGCGACTTCTTCTACAAGTGAAGCAACATCACGCATAACAGCGTTTATCGCTCCTACGATACCTGAAGCAGGTGAATTCAAACTGCCGAGGATACCGGCAATTAGATCTGTTCTGCTTGGAAGTGAAGCAATTGTCTTGAGTTCGGAGCCGGGATAATACTGTCCTTCAATGAAGGCAGCTTTAAGTTTCGGTTTATCACCTTTCTCGAAGAATTCTTTTATGACTTTTGCCGGTGCAGTAGGGTCATCATTGCTAAGCACGATACCGGTCTGACCAACCAAGCTTTCATTTGGAACAGAGAATTTTCCTACTTTTTCGACAGCGCGATCAATCAAAGTGTTCTTTGCTACCTTATAAGTCAAGTTCTTCTCATGAATAACCTTACGAAACTTGTAAGTTTCAGCAACAGTCATAGCAGAAAAATCAACAAGATATACACCGTTTGCTTGGTCGAGTAATTCAACCAACTCTTCGACAATCTGTTGTTTTCTTTCTCTTGTTATCATTATATAACCGTTATTTATATTATATTAACTCACACCTGCAACATCGGCGACCGATGTAGAAGCTTGCAGAATGTCAGTGCGTAATAGACAAAATTAATTATTCAGCTTTAAAGGAGGCATCACGTACAATGACGGATGGACTCATAGTAGAACTGAAAACTACATTCTTGATATATTTACCTTTAGCTGTTGATGGTTTAGCTTTCAAAATGCTGGCATAGAATATATTGGCATTATCGAGCAATTTATCAGCAGAGAAAGAGCATTTTCCTATAGCAGCATGAATATTTCCGGTCTTATCAACTCGGTATTCAATTTTACCTGCTTTTAGTTCTTTTACTGTTTTGGCAATATCAAAAGTGACAGTACCAACTTTAGGATTAGGCATAAGACCTCGAGGACCGAGTATTCTTCCGAGCTTGCCGACTTCGCCCATAACATCGGGAGTGGCAACCACAACGTCAACGTCAGCCCAGCCGCCTTTAATCTTTTCGATATATTCATCGAGTCCGGCGTAATCGGCACCGGCATCAAGGGCTTCTTGATCTGTAGGTGTCTTGGCTAATACGAGCACACGGACATCTTTACCGGTACCATGAGGAAGAGATACAGTACCTCTCACCATCTGGTCGGCTTTTCTTGGATCAACG
>JBAYPL010000116.1:0-8254 GCA_041677745.1 Kapaibacterium sp. (SeqCode) | reverse complement strand
TCATCTTTGTACATCACACGTTCTACCAATCCAACGCCGACTTTCCAAGCATCAATCACAATAGTACCGTCATTTATAGTATAGCTGACTTTATGACAGGAAAAAGTACCTGCTGGCACCGAAACATTTTCATTCAATCCTATACACTTAACCACGCATGTATCATGAGTAAATGTGTGAGAAAGATTTGTAAAATGATGATAAATAGCATTCCATGACTGATTAAGAACCAATGGTAATTTAACCAATCTGTCTCGGTAAATCAAATTAAATGGGTCATTGTAACTACCATAAGTATATAGACCTTCTCTATCTAAACTGAAAAACAACTGATGTTTGACTTCGCCGTTTACATCGTATTCTGCCTGACAAAATGCTTTATGTTGTTTTCCGTGAATATCTGCATCACTTAGTCTGATTATGCGTTTCACTGCAGTACTCACTACAGCTTCATCGGAATACATTGATGAATCTAAGTATTGCCATTCGTTTCCTACTTTCAGTGGGAGTAAGTCATCGGAGAATATGGGAGTATTGTTATTTGTGGACGCATTGTCGCTACATGATGTAATAAGCAAGGTTGCAAGACAAAAAATCGCAAGTAATTTTGACATCATACAAATCCTGTGTAGTAATTATTAAAATGAAAATTTTATGAATTTCAAATATAAAGATTATCACTTAATTAATCAACATATAATTATCTCATTTGACTTTTTCATTCAATTTTAAGAAGATTTTGTGTATCCTATCACTTGGAAAATCTACGTCGAAGGAAATTTCCGGAACATTGTATGTGCCCTTTTTATATTCAATTAATTTTTCGAGATAAGCAAGCGCAGACTTGAATGAGCTGCTTTTTATTGATGAATCTGCAGCAATTAGATAAGCAAGCTGTTGGTTTTTTGTTATTTGCAGTGACTTTTCGGCATAATGCACAGAATTGTTGTAATCACCTTTATTGGCATAGATACTTGCCATGATGTTGTATGAAGTGGCTAAAATTGGTTTTGATACCGTAGAATCAGAAATTATACTGACTAAAAGATTTTCAGCTTCATGGATTTTATCAAGCATTATATATGTTTGAGCAAGTTGAAATGAATTGTAGCTATTACTAGGATTTGTTGAGTACTCCTTCAATAGAAGTTGCAAGTTACGTTCAATTTTATGTTTTAAATTAACTTGGGATTCATCATACCCCAGATGTATAATTTTTATGTCGGACATACTCAGCGATTTATTTAATTTACTTAGTGAATTGGAAATTTGCTCGTGTACTAAACCTTCAAACTTAATGACAGGATAAGCATAATTTCTGAAAATTCTTGGATAGACACCATGCTGGATGCCAATATTTGTGTTTGGATTAAAATTTATGTTTTCGATGATACAATTTACTCCTCCAATATCATCTGAGAGCTTAGTCAAGTAGGACCTAAGCTTAAAGTTATTTTGTGGTGTAAGTCGTTCATCAGCATCCAAATAAAGAATCCATTCAGAGCTTGCTTGTTTAATTGATTCATTCCGTGCTTTTGAGAAATCATCGCACCATTTGTAGCGGATTATTTTAGCCCCGAATTTTATACCGATATCAATCGTAGCATCATCTGAGCCTGTATCAACAATGATAATCTCATCAACAAGGTCAATAACACTTTTCAGGCAATCTTCCAAAAACTTCTCTTCGTTTTTTACTATCATACACAATGAAATCAGACCGAACTTATTTTTTCTTTTTATTTGATTAATCAGCTGATTCGTTTTAAAGTCTGAAACACCTCTCTTTTGTAATAAATCAAGAATTTTTACCGCTCTGAATTTATAATTGCCAAGATAAAGAATATATGAGTATAAAAGTAATAAGTCATTATCATCATTAATATTATTGAATTCATTTTCCATGATATCGAGGATGTTAGATTTATCTTCGACTTTATCAATAATGTTGTAAAGACTTTTCATTATCTCAAACTTGCCCACAATAAAGTCATCTTCATAATCATTCTTTACAATAATTATATATAATTTTATTAAATATGAATAAGCATCATCATAGTTATGATTAAGAATCATAATACTAATCAGCTTATAGTAAGCTAAAATTTGTTTTTTAAATGTTTTTACAGAAATCTCAAGAAATTTAGTTGCAAAAGCGTAATTATTTTGTTTTATATATAATTCAGCTGTTATATTAAGAATATCTTTTAAATAAACGCTATAATTTCCTGACGATAAAAGATTAAGTAATATTTCGAGTGATTCATCTATTCTATCAAGAGCGGACAAAGTTTTTGCCTTTTGCAAAAGAAGATATATATCATCTTTTTGCTCTTCAATTTGCAAGTTCATGAGTCTCAAATTACGTTCATGCTTAATTTTCATGGAATCTGCATCGGTATCATATCCGCTGTGTACAATTTCAGAATCTATACGTTTAATTTTGAAACCGGATCGTACTATTGAGCCGGCAATTTGCTCATGGATTCTTCCTTGGAATCTGAAATTCACATTATTTGCAAAAATTCTAAGTTGACTACTTCTGAATTTCCTGATAGTATTGTCTTCGGAAGTATAGGATATTACATCCACGAGAAATCCGCCAATGTTTTCATGAGCCAAGGCTTGCATAAGCTCATCTTCCTCAGGTATTCGGTTCAATCGTTCATCTGCGTCAATGATAAGAATAAAACTGCCATTGGCTTTGGACAATGCATAGTTCCTTGCTTCAGAAAAATTATCAGACCATGTGAATTCATAAACCTTAGCACCATGAAGTATTGCAATTTCCCTACTGTTATCGTCTGAACCGGTATCAACGACAATTATTTCACCAACCCTCTGCTTAATGGACTCTAAGCATGTGTTAAGGTTTTCGGTCTCATTTTTTACTATCAAGCAAGCACTAATCATATTCAATTGCAATATAATAAAATGAAATAAATTTATTGAAATGTATCAAAATTCATGCTAAATGCGTCAAAAATGTATTTATTGTAAAATATTTATTATTTTTGTTAAATTTGCTTGTTTAGAGATTGGAATATTAAATGAAAAATCAGTTCATAGTTAGTATTTGCTTATTTGCATTTTGCACTTTGAGATTAAATTCACAAGTTTGGCTTGAAGGATTCGAAGGAGATGAGAACAATTTCTTCGAGGTACGTGAAGCATTCGAGAAATATTGGCATGACAAAGAACCTGTTCGCGGTATGGGCTGGAAACAGTTCAAACGCTGGGAGTACTTTTGGGAACAGAGAACTTTCCCGGATGGCAGGATTCCTTACGCTAATGATGTATTAAATTCTTACGTTGATTTTCTAAATAAGAACAATAATTTAAAATTGCAAAGTACAGACGAAGATTGGGTCGAGGTTGGTCCGGTATTCGTTCCAGAAAACAAGTTGAATTATAATTCTGGTGGTTTAGGCAGGCTCAATGTAGTAAAAATCCATCCTACAGATAAGAATATTATTTGGGCAGGCTCAGCAGGAGGCGGCGCCTGGTTTAGCACAAATAAGGGAGAAAGCTGGACTCTTGCTCCTTATACAGACATATTATCAATCGGAGTTTCCGATATTGCAATTTCACAAAGTAACCCGAATGTTATGTATATAGCAACCGGTGATAAAAATGGTTTTTTCATGACCAATGAATATTCCATAGGTATATTAAAATCTACTGACGGAGGAAAATCTTGGGATTTTACCACTCAAAGATATACTCCGGACAGCTATTACATTGCCAATAAGATAATCATACATCCAACAAATCCCAACCATGTGTACGCTGCAACAAACCGAGGTATTATGATGAGTACAGACGGAGCATTGACATGGAAAGATATAAACACAACCGCTATATTCAGAGATATTATCTTCAAACCCGATGACCCCAATACAATTTATGCAAGTACTTCCGGAATGAGTCAGGGAACTTCAAGTGGACGTATATTCAGAAGCACGGATGCAGGAACAACATGGAATATTGTGAAAGTATTAAGCGGCTCTTCTCGAATTGACCTTGCAGTTACTGCTCTCAATCCGAATATCGTTTATGCACTTGCAGCAAGAAGTAACGGAGGATTTTACAGTTTTGAACGTTCGACAAATTCCGGTGCAAGCTTTACTACAATGTCAACGACTCCCAATATACTCAGTATTGATGTAAATGGTCAAGGAAGTGGAGGTCAAGGCTTCTATGATTTGGCAATTACCGTGTCACCATTGAATCAGGACATGGTGTTTGCTGGAGGAATCCATACTTGGGTGTCAATGAACGGTGGTGCTTCGTGGAGTATTTTGAACCATTGGACCGGAAACTACAATCTGCCATATGTTCATGCAGATCAACATTATTTTGAATTTAATCACTCAGCAAATGAACTTTATACTGCTAATGATGGCGGATTATATTATACTAAGAATAATGGAAAATCATGGTTAGACATTAGTGACGGACTTGCTATTTCACAATTCTATAAGATTGATGTATCCGAATCTTCTCCCGGTGTCATCGTCGGAGGTACTCAAGATAATGGTTCCAGCATCTTATTAGATGGAAAATGGATGCAAGTAAACGGCGGAGACGGTATGGATTGTGCTATTGATAGATTCGATGCAAATTATGTTTATACAAGTACACAGTACGGTAATATTTTCAGGTCAAGTTCCGGTGGAATCTCCTATAGCCGGATTGCAGGACCGGATTTATTTCAAGGTGAATATGCAAACTGGGTAACTCCGATATTATTGAATCCACAGAATCCTTCGAGTATTTTTGTCGGCTACAGAAACGTATATAAATCTACAAACCGTGGTTCTTCTTGGGTAAAACTGACCAACTTTACTGCATCTGCAGCAATTAACCATCTGGCGATATCACCTTCTGATACTAACATATTATATATGGCTGTTAGAAATTATGTCTATAAGTCAACTAACGGAGGAAAAGAATGGTCAATACTGTTCAACAAAGCAAACTGGGTAACTGATATTGCTGTTGACCCGACAAACCCGCACAGAATTTTTGTTACTCTATCAGGATACAAACAAGAGGAACGTGTTTTTGAAATAAACGGTAAAAATGAAAAGAACATCAGCTATAATTTACCGAATATACCTGCAAATACTATTGTTGTACAGAATAATACTTCAGGCAGATTGTTTATCGGCACCGATATAGGTGTGTTTATTAAGAAAGACGTTTTCAGCGACAATTGGGAGTTGTTCAGCAATAAGCTTCCTCCGGCTGTTGTAAGCGACTTAGAGATAAATCATGCTAACGGTAAGCTTTATGCCGGTACCTACGGAAGAGGCATCTGGGAAATCAAGCTTTATGATTGCAATCTCGAAAAACCGGAAATTAAAATTATCGGTAATGTGGAATTTTGTTCCGGCGACAGCGTATTACTCGAAGTAGTATCGGATTTTGAGCAATTTGTATGGTCAACCGGTGAAACGTCAAAATCAATCACGGTTAAAAAATCAGGTAATTATTTTGTGAGTATCAAGGATGAATCCGGTTGCACTCAACAATCCGATGCCGTCAGTGTATATGAAATTTCAATACCGGCTTTCACTATTAAATCACCCAAAGCAATGGTATTATGCGGTGATAATGATACTTTGAGCTTGTCCGTACAAATTAATTTATTGGATTATAGATGGTCAACCGGTGACACAACTAATAGAATTTTTGTTACCGAAGCTGGTTCCTACTCGATTGCGGCTAAAACTGTCGGCGGTTGCTTGCTTTACGACAGTGTTTACATAGAATCAGCTCCTGTACCGGAGAAACCAATGATTTATAAGTTCAATGACACACTTTCAACAGATTCTTCAGCATCATATACTTGGTATTTAGACGGTAAACCAATATTTAATTCCAATACAATGGAATATGTCCCGACCAAAAGCGGCGATTACGCCGTGATGTCTTATAATGAACACGGTTGCGGTGCTATATCGGAAACCATTAGTGTTATTACATCTGTACACGATAATACCGAAACCATTAACTTATTCAGTGTATCACCTAATCCTTTTAATGATTACATAAGGATTATACCGAATGTCAATTTTGACAACACTGAATTCGTAATAATTGACAATCTCGGTAGGACATTGATTTCCGACAAGTTTTCATCCTTACAGGCAGGTCAGGAGATAACACTGAACTTTAATAATGTTTCTGTTGGGGCTTATATCTTACTGATAAAAACCGAAAGCGGCGTCTATCCATACAATCTTAGAAAGTTAAACTAATTATTTTTTTAAACAATATGGAAATATAAACAAATGATTATTCAAAAGGTTTTAGTACTCGGAGCCGGTACAATGGGCAATGGTATTGCTCATACATTCGCACAATCAGGTTTTGAAGTCTTTATGTGTGATATTTCAGATGCAGCTTTAGAGAAAGGTTTGGCGACAATTCAGAAAAATATGGACAGGCAAGTGAAAAAAGGTTCGTTGTCAACAGAAGATATGAACGAAGCTTTGGAAAGAATTACTTTGACTACAAATTTGGCTGATGCCAAGCATGTTGATTTAGCTGTTGAAGCCGTCAGCGAGAACAAAGAATTAAAGTTCAAAATATTCAGAAATCTGGACGAAATTATTAATCCGAATGCGATTCTTGCCAGCAATACTTCAACAATTTCAATAACTGAAATCGCTGCTGTAACCAAAAGACCTGATAAAGTAATCGGTATGCACTTTATGAATCCGGTACCGGTCATGAAGCTGGTAGAAGTAATAAAAGGTTTATCAACAGATGAAGAAGTTTATAAACAAATTAACGAACTTTGTAAGACATTAAGAAAAACTCCCGTTACTTCAAATGACTACCCCGGCTTTATATCTAATAGAATACTGCTACCGTTTATCAATGAAGCAATCTATGCTCTTATGGAAAATGTCGGCACAGTGGACGGTATTGACGAAGTTGCCAAATTGGGATTTGCTCATCCGATGGGACCGCTCACCTTAGCAGATTTAATTGGTCTTGACACTTGTCTTGCTATACTGGAAGTACTTCATAAAGATTTGGGTGATTCCAAGTATCGTCCTTGCCCCTTGTTGAAAAAAATAGTAGCATCAGGAGCTTACGGTAGAAAGAGCGGACGTGGATTTTATGATTATTCGGGTGTCGCGCCTGTACCGGTCAAATTTCATTAATTGATGATTCCTCAGCTTACAAACGTGATTCAAGAGTATAGTCGAGTTCTGATAAAATTGTCTTAATCAAGACTCGGCTATGCTCATCATGATTAATATCAGCGAAATGTTAGTCCGGAGATTTCATAATGACGCCATATTTAATTATACTTTGATAACCCATGTCAGATGTAAGTATTTCATTT
The DNA here is from genome assembly GCA_041677745.1 of Kapaibacterium sp. (SeqCode). Lineage (GTDB taxonomy): Bacteria > Bacteroidota > Ignavibacteria > Kapaibacteriales > UBA2268 > JANJTB01. Next base: position 888 of record JBAYPL010000116.1, on the reverse strand, counting down.
CAGTCTTAATTATATTCAAATCCTATGATATCAATATTCAAATAACGTAAATTCACACGGATTATCGGGTAAAGAATTAATTGAGTTAAAGCAAAAAATCCATATAAACAATATCGGGGAAGCAACCTAATTTATAATTTATAGATTCTTAATATCATATATAGCTTAACCTATCAGATAAGTCGAAAAAATCGGACGTTTTTAAGGTCAGAAAAACAGTGATTTATGTATTTATTTAGATATTTTCAAGAGTTATCACTACTTCCCTATCTAATTATATTTCAAGCAATTATAAAACTGAAACATTCCACTTTACGAATACTTGTAAAAATTATTTGAAAATTAATTTTATTTTATGTGAATATTTTGTTAGTTTTGTTTTAGAAAAGTTGATATAGTTAAGATATTTATTTATGGTAACAACATGTTAAATGAATTTTCTGTAGTATTAGTGTTCTTGTTTGTAGGTGTGATATTCGTAGCAGCCGGATTAACAGTTGCCGCACTTATAAGACCGAACCGCCCAAACCCACGCAAAAACTCTACTTATGAATCCGGCGAAGAGCCAATAGGATCCCCCTGGATACAATTCAATAACAGATTCTACATAATAGCTTTGGCGTTTATAATATTTGATGTAGAGCTTGTCATGTTATTTCCATGGGCAGTAGTATTCAAAGAAATTGGATGGTTTGCCTTTTGGGGTATGATAGTATTTGGATTCATACTCGCATTGGGTCTTGCTTATGATTGGACAAAAGGATTACTGGATTGGGAAAAACCAAATCCTCAAATACCGGTACTATCTGAGCTTGTTACAACGCGTGAAGAGTATTTAAAAACTATGAAAGGTCAGGATAAATAAGGTAGCAGAATATGGGATTATTA
>JBAYPL010000115.1:0-8332 GCA_041677745.1 Kapaibacterium sp. (SeqCode) | reverse complement strand
CCAACCAAAAAAGCCTCCATATTAGCAATTGCATTGTTTCAATTCTAATATAGTTCGATTTAAAGCCGTTGCAAAAGTACCATAATAACCGCTATTAATCAAGAAGTATTTTGATTTTTGCGATTAAAAAGTCGTCAACCGGCAATTCGCCCGGAATAACCCGCTCTTGACGACTTATGTATTCATCAATATTTCCGGTTGTCAAAGAACTGACCGGTTGCCTCGGTTCGGCAGAAATTCAAGCCCAATTCTGCAGCCCGACGCCTACCTCCTCACCTAACTTCTATATAAAATTAGATGTTAAATCCGACTTGTCAACACCGTAAATTTTCTTTTCGAGGTATTTATTGCTCTGCATACTAAAAAGTATTATCGAGTCTTCCTCCTTTTTCATTATTTTTTTTGAACCAACTATCATTTCCTCTATTTGTCCTTTCGTTAGCTCCCCTTCGAAAACAGAATTTTGTATCCAATTCAGGTACTGTCGGAAATGCTTCAACATCTTTGTCACACGCTTTTCTCCGACGTCATAGACTAATATGCAATACATTCTCACCACCAGATTTTAAAAGGTTCATATTCTGTGTCACCGATCAGATGCTTAATAAGTTTGTAACATTCCAAGCGGATGATGCGTCGGTAAGTTACCTCTTTATTGAGCTTCCTATGCTTTATCGTCGTTTTCAATTTTTCGTCATACTCTTTTATAAATTCCTTTCTACCCTTCTCTTTAAGATAACATCCGTTTAGCTTACTCTCAAAATCATTAGTGTGTAACTGATGATTATTTAACATCTTAAATATTATCCTGTCTGCCAATAGGGGCTTAAATATCTCGGCAATATCAAGCGAAAGCGAAAATCTCCTTTCTCCCGGCTCATGCAAAAACGATATCGTTGGATTCAGTTGTGTACGATAAATCTCAGATAGAACCGTAGTATAAACCATCATATTCGAATATGATATTAACGCATTGAGCGGATTTGTCGGCGGATTGTACTTTCTGGATATTAGTTCAAATTCATTCCCGAGAATCTCCTCGAACGCCGTGTAATAGACCTTGCGGATATTACCCTCAATTCCCATCAGCTCCTCAACGCTTCCCACATTGGGAATATCCGGCATAAATCCTTCTATCGTATCAATTTGTGCTTGCAAATCCCGATTTCGTTTGTTATAATATTTTAGATTTTTATTTAAATTAAATGCCGCTCCTTCGACGAATTTTGTTGCAATTTCGAGTCGCTTGTTCTTATTTGAATAATGCTTGACCTGATTTACAAGCAAAGAACCGCTAACCAAATACTCCTTAGGATAAAAAGTTCCGGTATAAAAGCCGTAATAATTAAAAAAATGTACGGGAATCCGGTTTGCCGAGCAAAAATCCAAAAACTTTGTATTAAACGATGCTTCAGTCATAATATAGAAAGAATCAATGTCCTGCACGGGAATAACCATTTTACTCGATGGCAATGTTTCCTCTGTATCAGAATCTATTGAGAGTAAAATATCATTCTGCAAATTTTCATCATCCTGTGCTTCGACATACTTGAAGGGTACATAGAAAACCGTATTTTCTTTACGTTTCAATTTGCCCGGCGTAAAAATATAGTACATCCGCTTCATATCATGTCCAGCATAAATCGTTATACGAACACTTCTTACATATTTTCATTGGTTTCTCTACTTTAGGTGCAAAAGGTAAATTCTTAACATCTTCTATTTCACCAATTAGTTCTTCGATATAAACCACATCATCATCGGACAGCTCAATCTGTTCTTTCTTACGTAATTTCGGGTAATTAATTTCGCCGGTGAACTCTCCAATATTATTCTTCTTGAAATAATACAGATAATATTTCAATTGCCAGAGGTGAGCCTGCTCTACCCTGTCCGACTTTTTAACTTCGTGAATAACCTTATTGTTCAAATCGAGCCAATCCACCTTAATCCCTTCGAACTCATATTCTTTTTTTTCATCGGAATAAGAGCTCTCGTGCATAATCTTACCTTGCAGCACAAGGTCTGATTCCTGCTCGCACTGGATGTTGTTAGCAAACAGCCACAACTTCCTCTTACACACGAAGTAGTAGTTCAGCTGAGTACCCGTTATGTGGATTTGGTTTAGCATAAGGGGTTAAAAAGGGGCTACTGAAAACAGCCCCATAAAGAATTAATCTAAATACTTTTGACTCACATAATCGTATTTGTTCAGGTAATCAATTATGTACTGCTCTGCTTTATCTAGGGCATCTGAACTGCCTGCAAATCCAGGGATTATTGATGAAACCAGTGGTGTCTGAAAAATTACAGCACCTGAATTTTCATCAATTACCGGATTGGCAGTGGGTCTTTCAGTAGTGTCGCTTAATTCGCCACGAATTGCAAATGCAACTTTATTGGCGTTATCACTCATAGCAATAGCAATTGTTTCCATAAGTGAAAAAGTTCTTGCCTGATTTGAAGTTATTCTCCAGTTAATTATTGAATGAGCAAGAGATCCGATAATTTCCCTTCTTTTTTCTTCCGGACACAACAGGCATTTGCCGAAAACATTGTTTGTTTCAACCCAACCGGCTCCTCTTAATTTCTCTTCAATTTCAGGGAATAATTCCGGCTCTAATTTGTTTATTGATACACAAAATAGTGTACGCAAATCAATTGCAATATCATAAACGAATAAGCCGGAAGTTCTTTTCTGGTCTTGAATGAATGCTCTGTTTGGAAGACTTCTGTGATTTTCAGTCAGCCATTTATCAAGCTCATCCTTATCAATTAATACTCTTTTGGAATTTTCAACTTTATAAACATTAACAACATGATGTTCCGGATATTGAGTTCTGTCGAAAGTTAAATTTTCCATTGGTGATTCAATACCTCCCAACAAAGGATGAATTGGTCTCATTGCAGATATTGAAAGTGGGCTTCTTCGTTTGACTGTAAATGTACCTGATTCTGCTTTCATATAACCGCCAAGTAACTGGTCTGCATAAGATGGGTCACAAGGTGAGTGTGGCTCTTTTTGTTTGGCTGCTTCTTTATCTTTTTTGCCATAATTTTCAATTTCCCAATTGAAGGTAATTGCTGCAAATGGTAAATTCAAGGCATCAATGATTGAACGTTTTACTTGTTGTCCGCTTGAATATGCTTGTTTATACCCAAATTGTGGGTCGTAATAAAATTTCTGTCCGTCATTGACTGCAAAAACAGTATGGTCAACTTTTCTTAGACCTCGAATGTAAAGAAATGGATTTCTCTTCATTAAAACTACTCCTTATTGTTTAAAATTGAATATTCAAATTTGATTAATGTAATGAATAACGGGAAATTATCACGTGGCATCAGAATTGCTTCTTCTGCCATCTTTCTTAAAATGTCAGAATTAGCAATATCAACAAGACTTGTTATATTGTCGACAAATTGTTTTGAAGTTTTACTATCAAAAATGTCTTTAACTAATTGCTGTTGAGTTGATTTAGCCCGTCCTTCCGAAGTTCGTTTTTTCTCTACTGAATCTTTCAGTAGTTTTGCAAATTCTCTTGATAAAACAAGAAGTTCTTTTTTGTTTAACATAGCTATTATCCATAATTTATAAATAGGAAAGTTATCTTCTTTTTGAATATTAATGTCATTACCTTTTGAATAATCAAAAGTACCTTTCGGCAAATAATTCCTCAGCCCTCTTGGTTCGATTGACTTTAAACCTATTGCTCCCTGCATACATGCTTGCTTAAAAGAGTAAAATGGCAATAGTCTTTCAATTTGGTAATCACTTAATACTGTATCTTTTTCATTGATGAATATCATATCCCGTAGTTCATAAAGTTCGTAAATTTCTTTTAAACATAAGAGAATAAATCCAAATGTAAGATTGTTTTTATCACCAATCACATATACATTTGCTAAAATATTCAAATTTTTTGAAAAATGACATAATTTTAAAACTAAAGATGTCCATTGGATTTGTGCTATTGAAATGTATTCATCCTTTTTTTCAGTATCAATTCTTGAAAAATTATACATTTCACTTTCATTCCCAAATTCATTTCTGAACCACTGTCCATTCCACTTACTTATTTGATTTTCAAACAAATTAGGTGTTTGGTTTAAAAATTCCCGATAAAATTTCCATCCTTCAAATGTATGAAGAAGAATTGATTTATCCTCAATTAGCACAGATAAACCAGAAGCACCTATTGATAGTCCTTGACCAATCCATGAATAATAAAACTCGTCAGTTTTAAAATCAAAATCGATGGACGTAATTTGACCAGAAGTATATGCATCTGGAGTCATTTCTCCATATCCAACAAATGTATGTACTCCTAATTCTTTATTTTGAATTTTTTTATCCAACTTTTTCTTAGTTTCCAATCGAAATTGAGGGTCTTTTTTCACACTTTGATAATTCTTATTTCCTTTTGAAAACTCTTTTTTCCTCCTTTGTCCGTCAATAGCATTCATTTGAAAAAAAGTAGAACCTTTTACTGACATCAAATGCCTTTCATCATCAAAGAAAATTGGGAACATAACTTCATCAAAAAACTGCTCGGCTGTATAATTTTCAGGTTTGGAATATTCTTCCTTGTAATAATCAAGAAATTTCTTACCGATATAACTTGTGTACATAATTGATCCCTTTTAAATTATATTACTTATTTCTTTCATTTCTAATCCGTATTTAAGATGTTCTTCTTCCAATTGCGGAATAACAAAAGGATAAGAACCAACTTTAAGTTGCTCATATTTGATTTTGCTGTATAAAACACTTTTCAAACTTACCGGAATTTCATATTGAATCTTATCAAAATGATTAGCATTAATATAATTATCACGGTCAGATTCAAGAATGCAAACTGCTCCCTCAATTTCAAGTAAATCTATCAAAACAGACTTTTTATTATCTGTAAGTTCCTTTAACACAAAATTCCCATTTCTAAATATCAAGTGCATATCAATTTTTTTAATATCAAACTCCGGATAAACCTTATCAATCATACCCTGAATTTCAGATTCTTTTAAAAGTGATAAATTGTCCGGCAGAACATCATAACTATTAAATACAGTATCTTTTGGGTATGGTAAAGTTGATTCTTCATCAAGAAATATATGGATTGGTTTATAAGTTCTCGAAAGTTTATCAAGTGCGTTTATATTTCGCCTTCTGTTTACTCTTCCAAACCGTTGAATTAAACTGTCAATTGGAGCTGCTTGAGTAATCATTCTGTCAAAGCTAATATCCAGGCTTACTTCAACAACTTGTGTAGAAATTACGATACAAGGTTTCAAACCCTCGCACTTATAACCACCATCATATTTATCTCTTAATTCTTTCTCCAAATATTCACGGTCTTTTCTTCTAAATCTACTGTGAATAAGCATTTTGGGAATATAGGGAAATTGATTTTCAATTTCTTTAAATAAATTCTGTGCTTCTTTAACTGTATTAACAACAATCAATAGTTTTTCATTATTATTAACAGACTGTTCAATAATATTATTTGCTAAGTCTTTATCTTTATACTTTGTTATTAAATGCCTGTCAAAAGTTTCAATCTGCTTTTTACTCAAACATACTTCAAAAACATTATCTTTTCCTCCGAGCAGTTCAAGCAAATGCTCATATAAGGCATACGGCATAGTAGCGGTGCCGATATGTATTCTGCATTCAAGTAATTTAAGCATTTTCACAATTTCAATAACCATTGAGCGGCTAACGTCTGAGTATGTGTGAATTTCATCAAGAATTACATCACAACCTTTTAAATCAAGCATAATTGATTCATAGCCCGAGGTACCGAAAATAATCGCAGCCAATTGATGAGGGGTAAGAACCTTGATCGATGAACCTGCCAAAGGCTGCAAAATCTGTTCGTCAATGGTATTTCCTGCTACAACCTTTGAAGTGGAATGTAATAATCTTATATCCGGATTATCCGGGTCAAATTCTTTAAACCTTTGCCACATAGCATTAATTGATGCCTGAAAAGGTAAAGTATAAAAAACTCTACCCTGAGTTCTCTTCATTAAAAAATCTGTTTTGCCCGCTCCTGTTGGAGCAACTACAAGAGTATGATTCCTGTTATCATTCACATCAACAATGGATAAAGGAAAAAGTTCCGACTTCCTTTTATCATCAAAGTAATTATTTAAAGATGGTTTGTAAAAAGTATTATTCAGATATTGCATAGTGCTAAAAGAAAAAGCTGATGCAAAATGGTCAGAGGCTTTTAGCAATCCACGATAATAAGATGGAGAGTTCTTTTTATTTCTACAATAATTAACTGTGTAATTTATTGATTTTTTTGCATCATCATAGCTAATATCAATAATTTTTAATCCAAAGTGATTCAGAATTTCAATCCCGAAAATTTTCCAATTATCCCAATCCTCTAAATGGTTATCAATAAAATATCTGTCATTAGTTTTTATATCAAGTATTCCTCTTTTTCTAATGTCATTCTCTATAGGTTTGTGATGAGCTACCACCATATCAATAACTCTATCCCAATTCTGTTTTGGTATTGCAGTTAAAAAAGCTAAAGAAGAAATTTCATGCCTATGTTTATACTCTGTAAAATCAAAATCATCATTCTTATCTGCTGAAATTGCTTTTTGAAAATATGGATGTGCTTTCCCTAAATCATGAATTATTGCACCATATTTTACTGCTTCTTTATCAAATTCATAATCAAAATGTTCAGCAAAGTATAAAGCCGCATTAACAACCTGTATTGTATGGTCAAGTAGTGAAACAAACCCATACTCTTTACTTTTTGCAAGAATGCTATTAAAATCATTCATAATTTGTCTGAATAGGATTTCCAAAAGCCTTCAAGGAACCAAACATTTCTGAATCGTCAAATCTATTATGACCAACTTTAAAACCTTCTGCTGAATTAGAAAAAATCAATTCAAATCCATTCAAATTATCAAATTCATCGGTCTCCATTTGTTTTGATTCTATCGGGAAAAGTAAGTCTTCATTTCGTGCTAAACAAACGGTTTGAGAAAAAGCAACTTCAGCATCATTTCCATTTTCAAATGCAATATAAAGGGCTGGATGAAGCATCACACCTCTTGTGATTATCGCGTTGTTTGATTTGTAAATATTTTTTTCTTTCCAAATTTTTCTCTTTTTAGCCCAAGTTACTTCTGTCTGTAATTCTAAAGATGCATAAGATAGTCTATGCCTTACAATTTTCTTAATGCCTGTTTCATTTAATAGTTCAGGGAAAAGTTTCTTCTCAATACCTTCAACAATAGAAGGCGTCAAAAACTGCTGACTAAATGTTTCGCTGTCTCTAACTGCTGTCCAAGGTTTAATAAAACCAAACTGACCTGTATATTTGACCACATAATACATTATTATTCTCCTTTCTTTTATATTAAAGCCCCAAATCCTGAACCGGTACTATGACCTACACCAACATTCCATGCAAATTTAATGGATTCAGGATTTCCTTCAATAAACACCGGACATAAATTTGCTCTGTTTTCAATTCCGTTAATCCTAATGAGTTTTGTTTTAGGGTTGTGATAATCTCTATCAAATCTAATCGAAATATCATCATTAATGTTAGCTTCTCTAAGTTTTCTTTGCATTGTTTTTGTCATTAACTCATCAGCTAAAGGATTGTCAGAAAGTATATGCTTAACTTCTTTATTTGCAGTATAATTTCTAACTAAAACTGGACTTGATACAGAAAACCTTTCCCGACTCGAAAATGATGGTGTATCTTTTATAGAAATATCCATTACCTTCATTCCGAAAATGAAATCTGAATCTTTCAGTGAGTTAAATATAATTTGTTTCCCAATATCTTCATCCCAAAAACTTATAAACCACTTTGCACAAGATTTGAATAATATTCCTGTTTTTTGAACTTCACCTCCGGTGAGCCATCCGAAAGAGTATAAACTCAGTTTGTCATGGTAATCATTTTTTCCCAACCATTTATGCAACTTCCCTAACAGAAAATATTGATAATCAAATGGTACTAATTGAGTTGTCGAGGATAATTTTAGATATAATCTCATTTATATGTTCCATAATAATTCATATTGTACTTAATAGTTTCTTACATCCAATACATATAACTCTTTGGCAAATAGTATTTAGCTCGTACGGGCAATAATTTGATTTGAATTCTCATATTATAATTTCTATTTATTGCTTCGCCTTTTTTAAAAATATAACAATTATTTGATTTTTCCAAATCTTTTTTTCGATATTTTAACTTTTTTTATGATTTATAAGAGATTTTTTTGATTTAATTTATTTTTAATCAAATTTTTGTAATTCCCAAGCTGTAATTGTTATAGTAAGTAT
>JBAYPL010000114.1:0-8341 GCA_041677745.1 Kapaibacterium sp. (SeqCode) | reverse complement strand
AGTCATTCCCTCGAAAGAGGGGATCCAGAGAAAGACAAAGAAATAGATTCCCGTTTTCACGGGAATGACTGAGCGACAGATTCCAGTTTTCACGGGAATGACAAAAGGGGCTCTACACCGTATGTATAGCAGCATCCAAATCTTCCTCAACACTGCGGTTAAACATAAGATTATATTTTTCAATAAGAATTTGCAATACCTCAGGTTCTATAAATGCCGGAAATGAAGGACCCAATCGAATATTTTTAATTCCCAGATGAAGCAAAGACAATAATATTGCCACAGCTTTCTGTTCGTACCATGATAATACTATTGTCAAAGGAAGAGAATTAATGTCGGTGCCAAATTCATCTGCAAGAGCAGATGCTATTTTTACCGCAGAGTAGGCATCATTACATTGACCAATGTCCATGAATCTCTGCAAATTTCCGATTTTTCCGAATTCATGCTTATTGAATCTGTATTTTCCACATGCAAGAGTCATTACGACTGTGTCTTTCGGTGCATTTAAAGCCATTTCGGTATAATAGTTTCTACCGGGTCTTGCTCCGTCGCAACCTCCAATTAAAAAGAAATGTTTCAAATCTCCAGACTTTACAAGATTAATTATTTCTTCAGTTCTGCTCAACACAGCATTACGTGCGAAACCTGTCGTTGTAAATTGTTCGGGATAATCATATTCAAACCCTGAAGAATTTAAGGCTGAATCAATTATTTCAGAAAAATCCCTGTTTTCTATATGTTTAATTCCAGGCCATCTAACAAGTCCGCAAGTAAACATTCTGCCGCTGTAATTATCGAGAGGATACTGGATACAATTTGTTGTCATAAGAATTGCACCCGGGAAATTCATAAAGTCGCTGTGTTGTTCCTGCCAAGCACCACCATAGTTTCCTACAAGATGACTAAACTTTGCTAACTCAGGATAGCCGTGAGCGGGAAGCATTTCACCATGAGTATAAACATTGATACCTTTACCTTCCGTCTGTTTTAGAAGCTCATACAAATCTTTCAGATCATGTCCGGATACAAGTATAGCTTTTCCTTTTACAGGTGTTGTCCTTAGTCTTACAGGTTCCGGGTGTCCGAAATTCTCTGTATGTGCTTTGTCCAAGAGTTCCATAGCTTTCAGATTCATCGCTCCGGTACGCAGAGCTTCATCTAGTAACAAACCACTATCCATGATTGACCTTATGTTTGAAATTGTTTTATGTACATAAAACATGATTTCATCATTATCATAAGCGAAAATCGAAGCGTGTTTCAGATATGCCGACATACCTTTGATACCGTAAAGAACAAGTTCCTGCAATCCTGTAACTATGTTACCGTGACGCATTCGTCTGTTCGGTATAGATACTTCCTTCCAAACATTGTTTAGAGCATCCTCATTTTCAATATAAGGAATTTGCGTGTAATCCGGTATCTTGTTTGTCTCATTTTTTAATCCGGTTTTATTCACAGCTAACAAAGCTGCTTCATTTCTCAGCTCGATACATTTCTTATAAAGGTCTTTGATATTGTCGGCATCGAAATTGACGTTTGTGACAGTAGTGAATAGAGCATCAGTAACAAATGCATCATATAAGGCTGTGTCCTGCCCTGCTGCTTTTAAATGCAGACTATAAAACGACAAACCTTGAACTGCATACAACAATATGTCCTGCATAATAGCAGTACGTTCGTCTTTACCGCATACTCCCATTTGACTGAAACAGCGGAATCCCATATTTTGTTCGCACTGATAACAAAACATAAAAATATAACTCCTTTTTTTGTGAGTAAATATATTATATCATGATTTAAGCATTGTCAGCATCATTTTAAATTTTTCTTTTGCCTTCACAGCATGTATAATATTTGCAGGCATGATAATAATTTCACCTGCAAACAGTTCATGAATTTTATCACCGATCATGATTTCGGCGGTACCGTCAAGTACCTGAACGAGTGCATCGAAGGGAGCGGAATGCGGACTTAACTGCTCTCCTTTATCGAATGCAAACAGAGTAACATTTCCTGAAGTCTTTTTAAGCAATACCTTGCTAACGACTGAACCATTTTGATATTCGCTGTCTTTCATCAAATTAAACTTTACACTTGTTTCTAACATAACATCACCTTAATTTTTATGATTAATATAAATAATTTTTTCTGAAATTTTTCTACCGTCAATACTGATAACATGCTCATGTACTTCAAGCCCTTCTACATTTGAATTTGTTGCAGCTTTTACGGTTATTCCACTAATACCGCTGCAACAAGGGACTTCCATCCTGACGACCACTACTTTCTTTGTCTCGGCATTTTTGAATATCTCTTCAAGTTTTTTTGGATAAGGCTCGGTATAATCTAATTTCGGACAAGCAATGACTACGGCATTCCCTTCAATGTATTCTTTCTGTACATTAGCATAAGCTACCGGAGAACATGTTGACAGCACGACAAGCTCCTTATCTTTCAGAAACGGAGAAAACGGACTGACCAGATGCAGCTGCACAGGCCAATGACTTAGTTGTGAATCACTCATATCATTTTTTTCTTTGATTGGTACAAATTGTTTTAACTCTTTCATTGTTTTACCGGGGCAGCTTTGAGTTGGCTTGCTCACATTATTATTATAGCTGACTTTAATACCTATAGAGCTAAGAAAATCTGTTGCTTGATTCAAGTAGTCAACAGCATTATGTTCAGACAGATGTGCAAGATGTGCCTTCAACACCGATTGCGGTTTTTCGAGAAGTGATTTTATTACTTCTACTTCGTTATATTCTTCGGCTTCAGCTTTTATAATCTTCAGAGCTCCTTTTGAGCACTCTCCGATACAGGCTCCGAGACCATCGCAGAACAAGCTGCTTATAAGTCTGCACTTTCCATCAATTATTTGTAATGCTCCTTCATGACATGCGGGGATACATTCTCCACATCCGTCACATTTGTCCTCGTCTATTGTTATAATATCTCTTAGCATAAACTTTCTCAAATAAGATTATTAAGTCCGATTCAAAAATAAGACTATTTTTTCTTATTTCCAAGAAAAAACATTTTTTTCCGTTATCACTGTTAAGATTATGCCAAATTCAATATATATTTTTTTATCATGACAGTAATTTTTTCCAAAAAATGTGAAATAGGACTTCAAGCAGTTCTCTTTTTATCAGCTCAGGAAGCAGATAAATTGATTAGTTCGGGTGAAATAGCCGAAAAGCTTGATGTCCCTAAAGAATTTGTATCAAAGATTCTTCAAACTTTAACATCTTCCGGCATTGTCGGTTCAAAGAAAGGCAATAACGGTGGATTCTTTCTGGCGCAATCTCCTGAGCATACACGTTTAATTGATATTGTTTCAGCAATTGACGGATTAGAGATTTTTCATAAATGTGTACTTGGGTTCAAAGGTTGTGGTATGTCAGCCCCTTGCCCTGTACATGAACAATGGGGTAATCTGAGGAACGAAACCTATGAAATGCTCAGCTCTTCATCATTAGCCGATCTTAGAGACAAAACTTATACCAAGCTGAACAATCTTTACCAAAGTTAGGATTTTTCATTTTAAAAAAAAACCCGACTATTAAGTATAAGCCGGGTTTTCTTTTATTTTTTTCGATTTACTTTTTATCGTCGTCAACTACAGTATATTCAGCTTCTTCAACAGAGTCATCTTTTTTATTATCCGGATTCGGATTTGGATTAGCAGCACCGGCATCTCCACCCTGATACATTCTTGTGGAAGCATCGCTCCAAATCTTGTTTAATTCATCCATAGCCGGTCTTATATCGGCAGCATTATCTTTGATGGCTTTAGCAAGTCTGTCTTTAGCTTCGCTAATTTTTGTTTTATCTTCCGGTGTTAATTTATCACCCAGCTCATTTAGCTGTTTTTCGGTAGAATAAACCAATGCATCAGCTTGATTTCTTAAGTCAATCTCTTCACGGCGTTTTTTATCTTCTTCAGAATTTTGCTGGGCTTCATTCTTCATCTTTTCAATTTCTTCCTTAGAAATTCCACTCGAAGATTCAATTCTGATATTTTGTTCTTTACCGGAAGCTTTGTCTTTAGCAGTAACACCCAAGATACCGTTTGCATCAATATCAAAAGTAACTTCAACTTGCGGAACTCCTCTCGGTGCCGGCGGAATGCCGTCGAGGTGGAATCTGCCGAGAGAACGATTATCGCGAGCCATAGGCCTCTCACCTTGGAGTACATGGACTTCTACGCTGGTTTGGTTATCTGTTGCAGTAGAGAATATCTCGCTTTTACGAGTAGGGATAGTAGTGTTTGCCTGAATCATAGGAGTCATCACGCCACCCATTGTTTCAATTCCGAGTGTAAGAGGAGTAACATCCAGCAGTAATATATCCTGTACATCACCGGCAAGGACGCCACCCTGGATAGCTGCACCAACGGCAACAACTTCATCGGGATTAACACCTCTTGACGGTTCTTTGCCAAAAAAGCTTTTCACGAGTTCCTGTATCTTGGGAATTCTTGTTGAACCGCCTACTAAAATCACATCATCTATTTGACTTGGTGTGAGTTTAGCATCTTTCATGGCACTTTCGCAAGGTTTCAAGGATTTCTCAAATAAGTCGGCACATAAACTTTCAAATTTGGCGCGTGTAATATTTATATTAAAGTGCTTTGGACCATCTTGTGTTGCCGTAATAAACGGTAAACTTACATCTGTCTGAAGCATTTGTGACAGTTCGATTTTAGCTTTTTCTGCTGCCTCGCGGAGTCTTTGAAGCGCCATAGCGTCTTTGCGTAGGTCAATGCTCTCTTGACGATTAAATTCATCTGCCAAGTAATCAATCAGACGTTGGTCAAAGTTATCTCCACCAAGATGAGTGTCACCGTTTGTAGATTTCACTTCAAAAACACCGTCACCGATTTCGAGAATAGATATATCGAAAGTACCACCGCCGAGGTCATACACCGCAACGGTCATATTCTTGCCTTTTTTGTCCAAGCCGTAAGCCAGAGCTGCAGCAGTCGGCTCATTAATGATTCTTTTAACTGACAAACCGGCAATCTCACCGGCATCTTTTGTTGCTTGACGCTGTGCATCATTAAAATAAGCAGGAACAGTAATTACTGCTTCTGTGATTTTCTGTCCAAGATAATCTTCAGCAGTTTGCTTCATTTTCTGAAGAACCATAGCTGATACTTCCGGTGCAGAATATTTCTTGCCGTCAATATCTATTCTTATTGTGTTTCCGTCATCACTTGGTACAACTTTGAAAGGTACCATTTTTGCTTCTTCGGTGACTTCATTAAGCCTTCTACCCATGAATCTTTTAATCGAATAAACTGTATTGTGTGGATTGGTTACTGCCTGACGTTTCGCAGCTTGACCAACCAATCTTTCTCCGTTCTTTGAAAATCCAACCATAGAGGGTGTTGTTCTTGCCCCTTCACTGTTTGCTATTACAATTGGACTTGAACCTTCCATCACGGACACACATGAATTTGTCGTTCCTAAATCAATTCCGATAATTTTACCCATCGTGAATTAGCTCCTTTTTAATATTAAGAATAATAATTTTTATGTCAATTTGACACGCTGCGACATTTTGTCATTATTTTTGCATCGTTTCAGCCATTTTGTCGCAACGATATTTATAAATATACATATACAGGATATATAACGAATTGCGTGCCAAACTTCAATTAATGAATTTAAGAGATTTATCGAATTTCCAATTATCAAATTGATTGTCTAAAGTGAGAGATTAAATCACAATAACAGATTTCATTTTCGTTAAGGATATATTGTATCTCTTACAAACAGATATGAATTGCTGAAGGGAAATACCTTGTTGCATGATGATTAAGTTGCATGCTGAGGAGCATAAATGTAAACAGACTCCTAATTATATTTCAGGCAATTCATTGTAAGTATCAACGTCTTAGCATAAATAAAAACAGGATATATTATTATATGAGTAGATTCGGAAATTCAAGAATCGGCGGATTTTTCCCACCGGTAATAAAAGGTTTATTGATAGCAAATGTGGCTGTATTTCTGCTTCAGCATTTTTTTGTCGGTACTTTAACATTTGGCGGTGTTTCAATAGAACGCGTGTTTATACATTATTTTGCACTTTGGCAGATTAACTTTGATAATTTAATCCCGTTTGCTTCTGATTACCAGTTTTATCCATGGCAGTTGATTACTTATCAATTTATGCATGCGGATTTTTGGCATATTTTTATGAATATGTTTGCTTTATGGATGTTCGGAAGTGAGCTTGAATCGAACTGGGGCGGAAAAAGATTTTTGTCATACTATCTGCTTACAGGTATTGGTGCTGCAATTATACACATGCTAATAACACCGATTTTTGGCGAAGTCAGACCTACGGTCGGAGCTTCGGGTGCAGTGTACGGACTCTTACTGGCTTTCGGAATGACTTACCCCGATCGTAAGATATTTATGTTCCCATTATTTATTCCCGTACCTGCTAAATATTTTGTCATGATATTTGCCGGCATTGAGCTTTTGAACGGTGTGAGCGGCGTGAGCGGAGTAGCACACTTCGCACATTTGGGCGGTGCTCTGACAGGCTTCATCTTACTCAAGTTTGGACGGCAAGTAGGATTCGAAAAATTAGTAAGATCAATATCCGGCGGACAGTATTACGACAATAATTATTCTGCGGGAAACGATTACGGCTCTTCTTACGGAAGCAGTACTTTTGCAAGACCTAAAGCCACAATTTATAAAGCAAAATGGACAACAGTCAAGGAACAGGAGCCACCGGTTACCTATAAATCCGAAACGAGTGTTAAAAAATACATTATTGACGGCGAAGAAATCACGCAAGTAAAAATAGACATTATTCTGGATAAAATCTCAGCTTCAGGCTATCAGAATTTAACAGAAAGAGAGAAATTTATTCTAACTGAATTAAGTAAAAAACTATAATTTATTCACCATAATTTAAATATTTTATGCAAATATTGGATTTACCGGTTAGTAGTAATGATAACCGGATTATTTCGTCAAGCGGACACAGTGCGGTTACACAGCGTTACCCCAGACGAAACTCTAAACAGGTTATGATAGGTGGAATCCCCGTCGGTGGAGGAGCTCCCATAAGTGTTCAGACAATGACAAAGACTAAGACTTCCGACATTGAAGGAACTGTTGCTCAAATCAAACGATGTGAAGAAGAGGGCGTTGATATTGTCAGAATTACCGTCAATAATAAAGAAGCATCTGAAGCTATTGGTGAGATTGTCAAAAGAGTTAATGTACCTATCGTAGCTGATATTCATTTCAATTATTTGTTTGCACTTAAATCTATTGAAGCCGGTGTTGCAAAAGTTAGAATCAATCCGGGAAATATTGGTAAAATAGATAGAATAAAGAAAGTATTATTAGCCGCAAAAGAGCGTGAGATACCTATTAGAATCGGCGTTAATTCCGGCTCGTTGGAAAAAGAAATACTTGACAAATACGGCTACCCCACTGCCGAAGCTCTATTCGAATCAGCTATGAAGCATGTTGAAATTGCCGGAGATTTCGGATTTGATGATTTGATAATTTCTGTTAAGTCCACTTCGGTACCTTTGATGATTGAAGCATACAGACTTATAGCAGAACGCACCAATTTCCCTTTGCATCTTGGTGTAACCGAAGCCGGAAGAATAAGAGTTGGCACAATAAAATCAGCTGTTGGAATAGGAACTCTACTTGCTGAGGGAATCGGAGATACAATAAGAGTTTCACTTACTGACGAACCCGAGCGTGAGGTGGAAGTTGGTAAAGAAATTCTTCGCACTCTCGGCTATGCCCAAAGAAACGTGGAAATTATTTCTTGTCCTACATGCGGAAGACTTGATGTTGATTTATTCAAAATAACAGAACAGGTTGAAGATGCTGTCAAAGATATTAAGAAGCCTATGACTGTGTCAATCTTAGGTTGTGCCGTAAACGGACCCGGTGAAGCACGTGAAGCGGATTTAGGTGTAGCAGCAGCTAAGGGTAAGGGGCTCTTATTCAGGAAAGGCGTGCCTATCAGGTACGTACCCGAAGAAGATATTGTTCCTGAATTGCTGAAAGAAATTCATGCTTTCGTACCGGAAAGCTGAATACTACTTAATCACAAAATAAGTTAAAATTCAAAGAGCCGGACTCAGAGTAATCTAAGTCCAGCTCTTTTTTCGCTTTTCCATTTATTAGTGGATTATTCCGGTCATGTAAATTAATCGTATGCTAACACTCCCAAAATAAATAATATATGTGATTGATAATCAGCGTAACACATACTTTAAATAATTTATTAAATCACTGGCTCGCAAAGTTTCTTGTGAATGCCGTCGAGCATATAAATT
>JBAYPL010000113.1:0-8366 GCA_041677745.1 Kapaibacterium sp. (SeqCode) | reverse complement strand
GTCTGGATTAAACTTTGAAAATGTAGTAAAATTGTCCTTTCTCATGAAAATTTCGGCTGACCGGATTAATAATTCTGTGTCAAAGGGATACTTAATAAATGACACATATCTCCTGTGGAAAACATCATACTTCTTAGACAGATAGTATCTGTATTCCCTGCTTACAGCATCAAATCTTGCATGAAAATCTCCCTTGTGTATGAATGCTTTAATGATCCTTATATCATGAGGAAGTTTTGAGTTTAGAGCATATTTGATTTTCTCTTCTGGAAGTCTGAAATCATCTGTAATTTGGAATGATGCGACCTGCATTTGTGCATGAACACCTGCATCAGTTCTTCCGGCAGCAATTATGTTATAGTTGTTTCCGCATACAATTTGAATAGCATTCTGAATTTGATTTTGGATTGTATCGGCATTCTTTTGTATTTGCCAACCGGAATATGCTGTACCATCATACTGAATCACAAGAACTACTGTTTGCAAATCAATTTGTAAGCTCATTATTATTTCTTAATAAATTTATCTAACTGACCTAATTTATCGAGAATCTCAGCTTTTCTAATAAGAGCCTGGTCATACTTATCTATGTATTGCAGTGCTTTATGTGCCCAAGAAAATGCTGATTTTAAATCATCGTTTGCTTCTTCGCATTTCGAAATAGCAAGAGCAGTATTTGCTGAAAGAAACGGTGTCAGATTTTTGCATTTGAGTGCATTTTCAAGTATCGGTACAGCTTCTTTATACTTTTTCATTTGAAACAAGGTATTACCCAGTTGGTACCATGAGTACGCATTATGCGGTTCCTGCTCGACATGTTCAGTAAGTGTTTTAAGATGACCTCTCACCTTTTTGTCCATTTCTGTTTTAGATGTAACATACCCGTGATGTAATATTTTTAAGTTTGATTCTTTCATCTTATAATCTCGTTGCATGAAACTTGGACTTATCTGCTCGTGAATTTTGCCAAAGAAATTTACTAATGGATATGTTAAATTTCTAAAAAATCTTGGATACAATCCGCTGTAATTTGACAATTTCCCATAATCATCAATATATTGATTAATAATTTCACATACAAAGCCTCCTGTATTCCTGTCCGCATCTTCTGCAATATTCCTTATAATTGAAGCACTTTCATGCTCTAATTCCTCATCGGCATCCAGATACAATATCCATCTTGATTCTGCATATTTGATGGACTCATTTCTTGCAGCAGAATAATCATTAATCCAGTCAAATCGAAGAACCTTGCACCCGGCTTGCTCAGCAATTCGAACAGTACCATCACTCGACCCTGTATCAACGACTATGATTTCATCAGCAATCGAACTAATGCTTTTTATCGAATCTGCTAATGTTTTCTCTTCATTTTTGACGATGTATGCAACACTTATTAACTTTTCTTTGATACCTTTTTCATTCATTACAGATTGAATCTGCTCCTTAAGTAATGTTGAATCTCTATCCTGTTTATATCGTTCAACTTCTTCGAGTAAATACAAAGAATTATGTAGCCTGCCCAATTTATACAAAGTTCGTGCGTACAATTTGATTAACTCGACATCAAAAGAATCGAGCTTCAGGCATTCGGAAATAATTTCAGCTGCAGCATCGAAATTACCTTTATCAATCAGATTCTCAGCTATCTTTATGTAATCATTTATGTTCATATTATTTTTTGATATAATTTATTTTACAAATATATATCATAATTGATTTATTTTAAAAAAAATACGGCTGCCTCACGGATTTAACTTTATTGAAACAAATGAACCGATGAAGCAGCCGTGTCAAATCAATTTTGCAATTCTCAGATGTAATCGAGTTTTGCTGTAAAATGTCGTAAATATTTTGCCTCGTGAATGATTTGCATACCTCTGAGTCTGTCCCTATTCTCAAAAGTCTCAATACATGCCTCGGCGATGTATTCTATATGCGACTTAGTGTAAACTCTTCTCGGGATAGCCAACCTTACAAGCTCCATCGAAGGAGCAAGAGTTGAGCCGGTCTCATCTTGCTTTCCAAACATAAGTGAACCTATTTCCACAGCTCTTACACCTGAACGTAAGTATAAATCGCACAATACACTTTGTCCCGGAAGATTTTGTGACGGAATATGCGGAGCAAATCTCTTAGCGTCAAGATAGACGGCATGACCGCCAGTCGGTTGCAAAATAGGAACACCTGCTTCGAGGAGTAAGTTACCGAGATACTCAACCTGACCAATCCTGTAACTCAAATAATTTTCATCCATTACTTCGTCGAATCCGCGAGCAAGAGCTTCGAGGTCGCGTCTTGTCATTCCGCCGTAAGTGAGGAAACCTTCAGTGATAATAAGCAGTACTTTGGCATTTTCTGCCAGCTCATCATTATTGAGTGCAAGGAACCCGCCAGTATTTGACAATCCATCCTTCTTGGCTGACATCGTGGCTCCGTCACAGTATGAGAACATTTCCTTAGAAATTTCCATTATTGATTTATTCTCATAGCCGGCTTCTCTCATTTTTATAAAATAAGCATTTTCAGCAAATCTGCATGCATCGAGTATCAATGGAATACCATAATCACCGAGTAATTGTTTTGTTTCTCTGATATTTTGCATTGATACCGGCTGACCGCCTGCAGTATTATTAGTTATTGTAAGCATACATAAAGGGATATTCTCCGGCTTACGTTCAATTATCAGCTTATGCAGTTTATCCAAATCCATGTTGCCCTTGAAAGGAGCTTCTTCTTCCGGGTGCATACCTACATCTACTAGATTATCTACGGCTTCAGCCCCTGCATATTCTATGTTGCCGCGAGTTGTGTCGAAATGCGAATTGCTCGGGATTGTAATACCGGGCTTAGCAACGAGAGTAAATAGTATCTTCTCTGCAGCCCTACCCTGATGGGTTGGTATTATATGCTTCAATCCGGTAAAATTTCTTACCGAATCTTCAAACTTATAATAACTTCTGCTTCCGGCATAAGCTTCATCTCCATCCATGAGTCCTGCCCATTGTTTGCTGCTCATGGCGGTGGTGCCGCTGTCTGTAAGTAAATCAATTGTTACGTGTTCTGATCGAAGGTAAAACGGATTATAGAACGCTGACTTTAAGTATCCTTCACGTTGTTCTCGCGTGGTTATGGGAATTTCTTCTACGCTCTTTATTTTAAAGGGCTCTATTAAAGTTTTCATTTTTAATGCTCATAATTTATAAAATTAATTAAGATATACGAAAATAAGCATTTTTTACATAATATTAAAATTTATCGAGCTCTCACAAATATTTATTGTCTCTGTTAAGTATTGATAAAATATGTAATTGTAAATATTTTCGCTATCATGAATAATGAAGTGGTTTCTCATAGATTTCACGCAACTGATACGCATCATAATTTGACTCAATAATTCAAATTAGAAGCATAGGTGAATTGTAAAATCATGAATAAAAAGTTTTATAAATACTTTTGAAAATCATTTTTTGAAATTCGGGCACGTTGCTTTTTAACTTCACTGCGATGTTTTTTGCTTGCTATACGTTCCTCTTTTGCTGATTTAGAAATCTGTGTTTTGATTCTTTTCCTTTTCGTTTTAGAAATATCTCGAAGAAAGTTAATTAACTTATCAATTGCTGTTTTCCTATTCATCAATTGACTTCGAGACTCGCCTGATGAGATTAATAAACAACCTTCGGAATTAATGCGTTTATCGCCGGATTCAAGAATTCGCTTTTTTATATCTTCAGGAATTGAACTACCCATAACATTAAATTTCAGCGTCACGGCACTTTCTACCTTGTTAACATTCTGGCCGCCCGGTCCTGAGGACCTTGAAAATTTAAACTCAACGTCATCTTCATTTAAAATAATATATTCATTGACTTTTAGAGGCATTTTTATCTGTTCAAATTCTTTGTAATTTAGCAAACTGCATCATAAGAGATTTTGTGCCAACGCTGTCAAATCTTACCGTTGCTTTTTTCTGCTGACCGAATCCCTCGATTTTTAGAATAATACCTCTTCCGAAATTGCTGTGATGTACCTTGTCTCCGGGTTGTAAGGGAGAATTAGTAATTGACATATTACCTTGATGTTCTTCGGGAGGTAATTGACTTTCATCATAATCAGGCGGTATCTGACTGTAATTTTCTCTTCTCTCCTGTCGGGCATTATAGTTTATTCTGTTTTGCGTCGGTCTTCCTGTGAACTCAGAATTTGTCCTTCCAGTTGACAAAGCTGTTTGTAGAACATCCGAAGGAATTTCCCTAAGAAATTTTGACGGTTTCTGTGAAGATATTTCACCGAATTTAGCTCTTCTTAGAGCATAAGTAAGATATAATTTCTCCTTTGCTCGCGTTACTCCTACATAAAACAATCTTCTTTCTTCCTCCTCCTCCTCCAATTCTATTCTGTCTCTGATTAAGGGAAAGAGTCCATTTTCCATACCGGCTATGAATACAACAGGAAATTCAAGTCCTTTAGCTGTGTGTAATGTCATTAATGTCAAATTATTGCCGTCAAGATTTTTTTCGTCAACATCAGAAACGAGTGATATTTGTTGCAAATATTCTGTTAGATCTGCTTGTGGATTATCTTGGATATAAGATTCCAAATCAATCAACAATTGCTTGATATTTTCCAATCTGTCGTAAGAGTCTTCGGAAGCAATTTCATTATACATATCGAGAACACCGCTTTCCTCAAGGTAAGAGCTAATCAGATTAGCACTTAAACCCTCCTTGATTTTATTAGTATATTCATTCACCATAGCTGCAAAAACAGTTGCAGCAGCAGCAGCCTTCCCTCTGATTTCCGGTATTTTATCCACTTCCTTACAAGCATTTATCAGAGCTAGTCCCTTAGAATCTGCATAATCCTTTAAATGTCTTAAAGAAGTTTGCCCGAAGCCACGTGGCGGTTCATTAATCGAGCGTGTAAAAGCTTCATTATCATAAGGATTTACTAAAAGAGTAATATAAGCGATTACATCTTTAATTTCTTTACGTTTATAAAATGAAATACCACCAACAATTATGTAAGGTAGATTATGCGTTCTCAGTGAATTCTCAAGTGCTAAAGACTGAGCATTAGTTCGGTACAAGATGACAATTTCATTTAATTTCCTGCCTTTTTGAAGCTCTTTTTGGACTAAGGTGCTTAACCTGAAGGCTTCTTCTTTCTCATCAGCACATTGTAAAACGTCAATGAGCTCACCGGTATCATTTTCAGTCCATAATTTTTTGGGAAGCTGGTTTTTATTATTTCTTATTACGCCGTGAGCCGCTTTTAAAATATTCTTAGTAGAGCGATAATTTTGTTCTAATCTGATGACTTTTGAGTATGGGTAGTCTTTGTTAAATTCGAGTATGTTACTTATATCAGCACCTCGCCATCTGTAAATACTCTGAGCATCATCACCGACGACACAAATGTTCTGATGAGCAGAAGCAAGCAATTTAACGGCAATATATTGAGCCTTATTTGTATCTTGATACTCATCAACAAGAATATACTTGAAAGCATTTTGATACTTGTGAAGAACTTCTTTACTTGACCGTAAAAGTACAATCATATTCAAAAGTAAATCATCAAAATCCATTGCATTTGATTTTTGCAATTCAAATTCATAAAGTCTGTATATGTCTGCAACAATTTTATCGTCAGCAACCATAGCTTTTGTCGCAAATTCCTTAGTTGTAATCATCTGATTTTTCAATCCTGATATTTTTGAACGAATCGGATTGACAGAAATTTTTCTGCTTTGATTAGCAAAGTTCGCAATGATTTTTCTAAGTAAACTCGTTGAATCATCGGTATCATAAATTGAGAAATTGGAATTAAAACCAATTTTATCTGCCTCAATTCTTAAAATTCTTGAAAATATTGAATGGAAAGTACCAGCCCAAAGAAATTTTGCCTTATCTTGCCCAATTAGTCCGGCTATTCTTTCCTTCATTTCTTTAGCTGCCTTATTGGTAAATGTTAGAGCAAGAATATTGTGCGGTGGTACATTATGTGCAATCAAATTTGCTATTCTGTGGGTTAGTGCTTTGGTTTTTCCACTTCCTGCTCCCGCAATAATCAGGACAGGTCCGTTTAGCGATTTGACCGCTTCAAGTTGTGCAGGATTTAAACCTTGTAATATTTTTTCATTATCCATTTTATGATTCAATTTTTATAGTTCTAATAAGTAACATAATTCAATGATATTCATTGTAAGTAAGGCAGAGTCAGCTTTTAAATTTTTCAATTTGTTCTTTATCGTCGAAATGTAATTTTTCAGTTCCGATAATTTGATAATTCTCATGGCCTTTACCTGCAATCAGTATTAAATCTCCTGATTCTGATGACTTGAACGCATGTTCGATTGCTTCGGCTCTATCAG
Source organism: Kapaibacterium sp. (SeqCode) (assembly GCA_041677745.1). Taxonomy (GTDB): domain Bacteria; phylum Bacteroidota; class Ignavibacteria; order Kapaibacteriales; family UBA2268; genus JANJTB01. The sequence continues at coordinate 1,993 of JBAYPL010000113.1, read as the reverse complement.
GAATCACAATGACTTTAGAGAAATCGGATATACCTTTTTGAATATCCTCAATTATTGCAACTGGGTCTTCGGTTCGAGGATTATCTGATGTAATGATTATAAAGTCCGATATATTTTCTGCAATCTTGCCCATCTCAGGTCGTTTGGCTTTGTCGCGGTCACCTCCGCATCCAAAGACACAAATCACTTTGCTGTTCAAGGAAGTGCTGTCATTTTCAATAATTTGTTTACATGATTTGAGAGCTTTTTCGAGGGCATCGGGAGTATGTGCATAATCCAGCAGAGCCACAGCACCATTTTTAAGATTAATCCTTTCCATTCTGCCCGGAGCGCCATTACAAACAGACAATCCATGCTGCACAGCGTGCAATGGAATTCCTGTTTTACGACAGGTGACAGCAGCAAGAGCAGCGTTGTCTATATTAAATTTCCCTGCAAGAGGAGTAGATACATCAATGAGCTGTTTTTCGGAATATATTAGAAACTCCGTCCTCATAAGTGAAATATGCTCACGCATAATCTTAAAATCATTGCCTGTCATCCGTCCGATACTCACAGTGTTTTTACACCTTATTCCTTCAAGCATATATAATGCATAACTGTCATCTGTATTTACTACAGCTATCGAATCTTCAGGCAAACATTCAAAAAGAAGCTTTTTTGCTTTAGCATATTCTTCCATACTTACATGATAATCTAGATGATCGTGAGTAAGATTAGTAAAAGCCGCCGCTTTAAAATTAATTCCATGCACTCTGTATTGCACTAATGAATGTGATGAAACTTCCATAGCTACGTAATCAACATTTGACTTAACCATCTTGTCCAATATTGAAGCAATTTCGAGTGATTCCGGAGTCGTCAGAGTTGCCGGAATTTTATCATTTCCAATGAAAATTCCTGTTGTTCCTATTATTCCGCACGATTTATTGTGAGATTCGATCATAGCTTGCATAAGGAATGTGCAAGTGGTCTTGCCGTTTGTACCGGTAACTCCTATAACAGACAGCTTCTCTGAGGGATAATCATAAAATGCGTGCGAAATCTCTGCGAGGAGTTTACGGGGATTCTTCGTCACAATGAAAGCAATATCCGGGGTCATAAGCTCTCTATCCGGTAGTTGCCGACATACTACTGTTTCCGCTCCATTCCATATAGCTTCTTCTATGAAGTCATGCCCATCGAAGTTTTCACCTTTAATTGCAACAAAACAAGCTCCGGCTTTGGCTTTCCTTGAGTCATAAGTCAATGATTCGACTTTCTGTGAAGGTAAGCCGATTAATTCATAATCATTCGAACGTTTTAGTAATTCACCAATACTTTTGCTCATGACTTTTATATTTCAATTATTTTAAAATTTCCGAATTTTGATATTATATCCGACAAATACTCAGAGTCCCCTGATGCTGCTATCAAATAATTTGGTTCTGAGAAATACTTCTTTTGAACTTCAAATATTTCATCTGCTGATAGTTGCCTTATTTTCTTATAGAATTCAATCAGGAAATTTCTGTCAAGCTCGAAACTGTCCAAAGCTTGAATCAGTCCGGTAATCTGCTTAGGAGTCTCAAGTGACCTTGCAAAAGAACCGGTCATAAACTCTATGCTTCTCTCGATTTCGGTATCGCTGAGTTTGCTTCGACTTATGTCGAGTGAAATATTAAGTATATCTTCAATAGATTCAAAGGTTTTGTCTTTATTTATTCCTGTTGCAATTGTAAATACCGAAGACAGTTTTCTCATATCAAGATACGAATAAATCCCGTATGTCAAGCCTTTTTCTTCACGCAATACCTGATTCAACCTTGAAAGAAAATACCCGCCGAATACAGTATTAATTATTTGGAATGCCGGATAATCCGCATGTTGTCTGTCAATTGATGGTCTTCCAATCCTTAGATTTGTCTGGAGAGCATCGTCTTTTGGGCTTATTACATGTGTATATGCAGAAGGAACAAACCAAGAAGGTCCTTGTTTACTTTTATTTGTCATT
>JBAYPL010000112.1:0-8392 GCA_041677745.1 Kapaibacterium sp. (SeqCode) | reverse complement strand
CAGAATTCTACTGAAGCAGGATCGCCACCGTGCTCACCGCAAATACCAAGTTTGATACCCGGACGTGAATCACGACCTTCTTTAACGGCGTGGTGCATTAAGAAACCAACACCTGTTCTGTCAATCGAAACGAATGGGTCAACCGCATAAACTTCTTTGTCAATATATGCAGGCAAGAATTTACCGGCATCATCACGGCTCAAGCCAAGAGTAGTCTGTGTTAGGTCATTTGTACCGAATGAGAAGAATTCAGCAACTTCAGCGATTTCGCCAGCTGTGATTGCACCACGTGGAATTTCAATCATCGTACCAACTAAATAGTCAAATTTACAGTTATTTTCCTGCATTACTGCTTCAGCTGTTTTGCGAACGAGTTGTTCCTGATGGTGTAATTCTTTCACATTCCCAACGAGTGGAATCATCACTTCAGGAAGTACTGATTTACCTTCTTTCATTACATTTACAGTAGCTTCGAATATTGCACGAGCCTGCATTTCAGTAATTTCAGGGAAGATTAAACCAAGGCGGCATCCACGGAAACCAAGCATAGGGTTAAATTCGTGCAATGCTTCAACTCTTTCTTTAACAGCTTTTGCAGTAACGCCAAGTTCTTTAGCAACTTCTTTCTGTCCGGCTTCATCGTGTGGTAAAAATTCGTGGAGTGGTGGGTCAATTGTACGGATTGTTACAGGTTTGCCGTCCATAGCACGGAAAATACCTTCGAAATCTTCTCTCTGCAACGGCAGAAGTTTTGCAAGTGCAGCTCTACGAGCTTCGACATTTTCAGCAAGAATCATTTCACGCATAGGTTGAATTTTACCATCACCGAAGAACATGTGTTCGGTACGGCAAAGTCCGATACCTTCTGCACCAAATGAAATTGCGTTAGAGCTTTGGTCAGGTTGGTCGGCATTTGTACGAACTTTAAGTTTGCGGAATTGGTCAGCCCAATCCATAATTTGTTTGTACAACTGATAAACAGGAGCATCTTTCGGGTCAAGAGTACCTGAAATCAATACTTCGATAACTTCACTTGGTTTAGTAGGTATATTACCATAAATCACTTCGCCGGTTGAACCGTCAATTGAAATATAGTCACCTTCTTTAACCACGATATCTTTACCTTCTACTTTGAAGCTGCGAGCTTTGTAATCAACTAAAAGTGAGCCACAACCTGCAACGCAAACTTTACCCATCTGGCGTGCTACGAGTGCCGCATGTGAAGTCATACCGCCACGTGCTGTCAAGATACCTTCAGAAGCATTCATACCAGCAATATCTTCAGGTGAGGTTTCGATTCTGACAAGGATTACATCTTCGCCTTTTGCTTTCCATGCAACAGCATCCTCTGCATTAAATACAACTTTACCGCTTGCAGCACCGGGACCAGCATTAAGCCCTTTTGTGAGTAAAGCACCATTTTTAAGAGCTTCACCCTTGGCATTGAGGTCAAAAATCGGGCGTAATAATTGATTCAATTGGTCAGGTTCGATACGCATTAGAGCTTCTTGTGGTTTAATCAATCCTTCGTTCACCATATCTACAGCAATTTTGATAGCTGCAAACGCTGTACGCTTACCGACACGACATTGAAGCATGTACAATTTACCATCTTGAATAGTAAACTCGACATCAAGCATATCTCGATAGTGTTGCTCTAAGATTTCGCGAATTTCCATCAATCCGTTATAAGATTTCGTGTCAATGTCTTTCAACTCTATTATAGGATATGGAGTACGCGTACCTGCTACTACATCTTCGCCTTGGGCATTCATAAGAAATTCACCGTAGAAGTAGTTTTCGCCACTGGCGGCATCACGTGTGAAGGCAACACCGGTACCGGAGGTTTCACCCATGTTTCCGAATACCATGGATTGTATATTTACGGCTGTACCCCACTCTTCGGGTATATTATTTAGTTTACGATAAACGATAGCTCTATCGTTCATCCATGAGTTAAATACAGCGCTGATTGAACCCCAGAGCTGCTCCCATGGGTTTTCAGGAAAATCCATTCCTGTGATTTTTTTGATTGCTGCCTTGTATTCAGCAACAAGTTCTTTCAAGTCTTCAGCAGTGAAATCAACATCAAGAGTAATACCGCGAGCGTGTTTTTTGGCTTCAAGAATTTCCTCAAACGGGTCAATGTCATCCTTAGTTTCAGGCTTTAATCCCATTACCACATCACCATACATAGCAACAAATCTGCGGTATGAGTCATAAGCAAAACGCTCGTTGCCTGATTTTTCAATCAAACCTTTTACAGTAACATCATTCAAGCCAAGATTGAGGATAGTATCCATCATTCCGGGCATTGATGCACGAGCACCGGAGCGAACAGAAAGAAGAAGAGGATTCTCAGAGCTGCCAAACTCTGCACCCATTTCCTTTTCAACTTTTTTGATTGCTTTTTTTACTTGCTCTTCGAGAGATTTTGGATAGTTTTTACCGTTTTTATAGTAGTAGGTGCATACTTCAGTGGTGATTGTAAAGCCCGGAGGTACAGGTAGTTTCATATTAATCATTTCCGCAAGGTTTGCACCTTTACCGCCGAGAAGTGATTTCATTTCTGCAGTGCCATCAGCTTTTTTACCTCCAAAGTAATATACGTATTTCACTTTATCAGAATTCTTACTGTCACCTTTTTTTTCTTTGCCCATTCGATTAAATCCTTAATAAATATAACAAATATAATTAATATTCTATTTCATATTACAAAAATAAGGAAAAAATATTCAATTCAGTAATCAAATTTAAACGAAGTTAGGGTTTAAATTATTATTCATAAAATGAACTTTCATTATACACAATTCATTGTCATGCCTAAAATTATATTTATATCATATTAAATAATTTATTAATTTTGTAAAATGAGACTCAGAGCTTCCGGTAAATATTTAATTTCCGGTAAAACTGTTCATTAGTTCAAACTTTTTATCAATATTTGGAGTTATTACTTTGAGCAACAATTTTATAAGCATAGAAGCCGAGGTACAGGCTGACATCAAATTCGTCTGGGAATGTTGGAATAATCCCGAGCATATAACTAAGTGGAACTTTGCTTCTGATGATTGGCATTGCCCATCAGCCGAAAATAATTTAAAAGTCGGCGGCTCATTCAAATCCAGAATGGAAGCCAAAGATGGAAGTTTCGGCTTCGATTTCGGAGGTATCTACGACGAGGTAGATGAGTATAAGCTAATCAGTTACACAATGGGTGACGGCAGAAGAGTCCGAACGACATTCGAAAGTTCAATCGGGAAAGTAAAAATTATTTCAGAGTTTGAAGCCGAACAAAGCAATTCTTTAGAAATGCAACAGATGGGCTGGCAAGCAATTTTGAATAATTTCAAACATTACGTCGAGTCTGAATACTTTAAGAAGACTACGCTGTATTTTCGAATTGAAATAATTGCGGATTCAGCAGTAGTTTACAGGACTATGCTCGGACTTGACGACAAAAGTACTTACAACAAGTGGACTGATGTTTTCGACCCAAGCTCTAATTTCGAGGGCTCTTGGGAATCAGGCACTAAGATGTACTTCATAGGTCAGGACCAAGACGGCAATAAACACGGAATGATTTCAGAAATTATCGAACATACTGCTAACGAGAAAGTAACTATCAAACATATAGGATTAGTCAATGGTAATATTGAAATTACTGAAGGTGAAGAAGTCGAAAAATGGAAGGGCTGCTTAGAATCCTATAAATTCACCGAAAATGACGGCAAAACTCTCGTATCGGTTTCTCTCGATACGCCTCGAAATTACAAGGAATATTTTGAGAAATCTTGGGCTGCTGCTCTCGATAAGTTGAAAGCACTTTGTGAAGAGAATAATTGAGCTTTTAGTCACTCGTGTATGTAGGAACTATTAACCTGCATGCACGAGTTGTTGATTATTCAACATGTTTATACACAATTTGTTCAATGACCTCTTGAATAGTGAACTCTATATCCGACAGGAAATTATATCCGCTTGACTTTTCGATATGCCTGACGGATACAAGGAAATCCTCCCACTTCTTATTTCTGATACCGTTGATATTCGGCATCATAACCGAAATAATAATGGTATCATAGTTGACACAATCTATTCCCTCACCTCTTTCAAGCACCACAACTATTTTAAAACAACTGTCCGGAACTGTTATGCCTTTGCCGATTTGTACAGAATCAGAATATACTGCACCGGAATATATAAACAGCTCTTTGTTGTGTTTCAAAGCAAGTTCTTCGCAATACCTTTCAAAGTCTAACCAAACACCCCTGTTCAAGTCAGGAGTCTGCGGAATTATATTAGTCATTAGAAATGTTGATTTATTATCATCTGTACTTGAACTGCGCTCATGTGAACGTACTACATGTCCTCTGTCATATCCACTGTTAGTATAATCATTATGATTAATTCTCAAGAAGTCCTCAGGCAATGATGTATCGGCTATAAATCTACCTTGATATCTGCCTGAATTGCCGAACCATGAAGAATTGAGATTCCACGCTGTCCAATTCACTGCATTTTTCAACTTATTATAGCTTGTTATATATTGAGTTCTATAGATTATATAATCATCGTGTGGAGTACTGTCATAAGGCAACCCAAGCGGAAGATGAATACTACTTATGACCTTTATAAAGACGCTATCATTCCTAAAATCATATCCTTGTTCATCCGAATTTGGATATACATTGATGGTTAATAGAAAAATAACCTTTAAAAATATGATAATTTTATTAATCAATATTGATGTTTTAAATGAAAATACAATCCTTTTTTACAAAAATAACTTAAATTTTAGTTCCCGATTATATTTAATTGTGTTTATTTCCGTTATCTTTGTAATAATTTGACAGCAATTAAATTTTAATCAATCGGATGAAGTACTGCTATAAATTGGATGAGAATATAACAGCTAAAGCCCTTACTGTTATATTGTCAATTATATCATTATTCTTGTTCGATTATCAGTATTCTATAAGTAATGAAGCCAATATTGATTCACTGGATTTATTAGTGCCGAATAACATTCGATACGGTCTTGATAAACAGCTTAATATCTACGCATTCAATTTTTTTGGCAATTATAATTTCACGAGTGATTTTGGTAATTTCTCCATAAATCAAAAATATTTAGGTACTGCTTACTCAGCAGCAAATACGATAGTTCAGGATGATGAAGACTTTGGAATATTTTATGAATATCCAACAACGGATTACATATCATTACTGGCTTCAACAAATTATATTCACATTTCAAACAAAGGTTCAAGCGAGCTCAATGAACTTAGCCGTGGGAATTTCTTAGCGGGTGGACGAATCAAGCCATTCAATGAAATTTTCCTTGATTTCATTGCCGGAGTAGAAAACAACAATCAGATGGGCATCATAAGTGACGCTACTATTTATAAGATAAGCAGCGGCATCGAAAGTCTTGAGTGGGAAGGTTATAAATTCAGCGGCAACTTAAGCTCAGAGTTCTTGTTTCTTAATTTGGACAGAATAAACAGGACAATAAATGTTAGCGGACTGTTTTCGAAGCAATATGATTATTACAATGACTATATTAATGCAAATGTTAACTACCGGGTCTTAGACAGATACAATGCTTTTAGGAGAGACAATCAATATATCGAAGCCAACGAACTTGATTTCCCTTTCTCACTTGAAGCAAGAGATAATAATTTGTTGATAACAGATGTGTTTATGCAATTCGGATTAAGCGACAAGCTGATAGGTTCATTAAATTTATATTTCTCACAAAACAGCATTCAACGGCAATTCAAAGAATATGTCCCGAACGACACACGCACAGGAATCAGACAAAGCAGGGAGCAACTGCGAGTATCTGTCAAGCCGGAAATCCGATTTGAAGGTGATAAATACAAGCAAGATCTCAGCATCATCTATAGTTTTGAAAGTGATGAAAACAAAGTTACTAATATTAACAATATTCAAGAGCAAGAATTTCAAATTTATCGAAATCGTGCCACTGAACTTGACAATATCACTTCAATATTCAGATTGATATCAAAGTCATCACTCAATCTTGGCAGAGGCGACACATTATCCTTGACAGCTTTATCATCCATAACACGATTTGATACTCCGAGTGAACAGAACAATTCAGACAGAGATGAGTTTTTGGGATTGATAGGTGCAGCATATACTTCGAGATTGTCAGAGATAAGTTCATTCAGAATAGACGCTGAAATTCGTTTGAATCATCAGGTAAATTTAAAAGCCTCGAGAAGTGCTTCCAACTTTTGGATGAGAAGTATAAAATTTGCTCCGAGTGTTGTAATTCAAACAAAAAGTTTTTTTATGCGTCCACAACCTTACGTCTTGGCTAACTATACTGTATATGATTTTGAAGGATTTGCACCCGGTCTGAGAAGTTTCAGCCTTCGTCAGATAGGTTACAATGATTCGATTGCCATAGTTTTTGGAAATAATTTATATTTAGGCACGAGAATTGATTTGATATATAAAGAGACGGGCACATTGTTCTGGAAAGATTTCAAAGAGCAGCCTGTTAATGGTAACTTAAAATTGTTCTTTAAATTTTATACCGGATATTTCGATAAAAATTTTAATATCGCACTCGGCATGCGATATTTTAATTTGACACAACAAACATTCAGGATGTCGGCTTTTATTAATTCTGATTATAAAACCGAATCTTATGCTCCTGAGGTCATATTAAGTATAGATTTGCTTGATAAGGCTGTATTGAGATTAAATGGATGGTATGAGTTTCAGATTATTAACGATACTTATAAGAATGAAATTCCGAATATTATATTAAATACTTCTATTAAACTTTGAGATTATGATGAGTAAGATGATTTTTAAATCTGAGAATATTCTGAAGAGTGAAAAAAAGTCTATTACCTTGGTTGAACCCATATTGGAGGAACTGAGAAGAATCCTTGGTATCAAGGATGAGAATTTTTATAATGTTATGATAGCTGTTACAGAAGCTGTGAACAATGCTATTAATCACGGTAATAAGCTGAATCCTGACAAGGAAGTGTATTTTCTGGTTCAAGCCGACGAACATGAAATCCATATTCAGGTTCAAGATCAAGGTGACGGGTTTGATCCAAGTACCGTTGCAGACTGCTTAGAGCCGGAAAACCTGCTGAAATCCAGTGGACGAGGAGTATTTATCATCAAGGAGCTCATGGATAAATTAGATATTAGTTCAAACAAAAACGGTACAACTTTAAACTTATATTACAATTACGGCAAACACGTAAAATAATCTAATGACCGGTGAATTGCTTTATTTCTCCTAAGTTTTGATAATAATATTGATACATTCAGCTTGATGTATGATATTTGCATGGGTATTTCCCGTAGAATACGGTGCCTTCATCTTCATCGCTCTCAAACCATACTTCACCTCTCAAATATTTCTCACTGAGTAATTTCATGCTGTAAGTGCCAAGTCCTCTCCCAAGCCCTTTGGTTGAAAATGACCTCTTAAAAATCTGTAACTGTACATTTCGTTGAATATATGAGTCATTATGTACCGAAAATGTTATGCTGCCATTCTCAACAGATGACGACAGAATCACTTTACTGTTTATGCTTCCTGCTTCGAGAGCGTTCTTCAACATGTTGCCGAGTACTCTTATCAACAACGATTCGTCAGTTTCGATTGTCCCGTCTGTAGCAGTTTCGTCAATCACAATAATTTTATTCCTTGAAACTTCATTGTTGGAATAAACATTCTTTATGTATTTTAACAATTTCAAGGCGCTTGACTCAGTGATATTAGGCACTAACTCGTTATTTTCTGCATAAATCAGGTCACGTTGCGATTGAATTTCACTAATCAGCTGAGTACTCGAATGATACAATACGTCCTTAAACTCAGAAATCTCCTCAGGATAATCTTGAATAATAGCCATAATACCTTGAATACCACTCGCTGTGTTGAGCACATCATGGAAAAATATTCGTTCAAATGTTCTTCTCCTGTTTTCGTTACTAACATCCATCATGGAGAAAATTACATACTTTTCGTCATTGAGACTGTATGGATTAGCCCAAACTCTGAAATCATAAGATTCATTATTCTCTGTGCTGACTTGACAATCTTTCATGTTCTTTTGCTTTTCCAATCCAAGCAAAATTGATTGAACAGCACCGCATTGACTGCATGCTTCTGATGTACCGCATCCACCCGGCATCTCACGAGAATGTACACAGTTGATGGCTTCACCCGGTCTTAATCCCGCAATATCGTTAACATGCTCATATCCCAAAATATCGAGAGCAGTCCTGTTAGCGAATACTATTTGTCTGTTGCTGTTCAAAATCAAGTAAATGGACGGTATTGTGTCCATAAATGTTGACATTTCAAATAATTCTTCAAACTTTT
>JBAYPL010000111.1:0-8529 GCA_041677745.1 Kapaibacterium sp. (SeqCode) | reverse complement strand
TTCTCCTGTGAATTTACATTTGTCAATGTAAATATTAAAATCGCTATTACTAGAAAACCAAACTTTAATCTCATATTTTACCGGAATAAGCAATTATAAAAATTATTTCAAATCTGCATCGTTTATTAGCACGAAAACGTTATATCTTTATAAATATTTTTCTATTTACCATCATTTTATTACGATACCGAAACGCTATGAACATTGAAGAAATAATCTTATTACTCCAAAAATGGTCAGAATTTAAGACCGGTGATTCTAATGGCTCAATTGATGAATTTGGGCTTTGGCTTCTGCAGGACAGCCACGAGAAGATGAATATTAAACAAGTCAGCTTAATTAAAAGAAACGAAACAAATGCCGATGACGAGTATTCTTATGATATGCAGTTCTTGGCTTCATACTTCTTGACCCGAATTGGAAAATTCATTAAATTATATTCAAAAAATATTTATACAGATTATGGCTTGAGCGGTTCTGACGACTTCTCTTTCCTTGCACTTATTGACAAGATGGACAACCCCAACAAAAAAGAAATTTGTACAGCAAATATAACCGAACTTACTACCGGTTACGACATAATCAGAAAACTGTTAAAGATGAAGTATATAATTGAAGTGCAAGATAATAATGATAAACGGGCTAAGAAGATTTCAATTACTCAAGCAGGCAGAGATGTAGTAAGTATTATTTATAATAGGATGCGTAGAATTCAGGAAGATATTTTAGGAGATTTGAGTAATGAGGAGAGAGTAATTATGATTCGATTTCTTGAAAGATTAAATACTTACCATACAAATCTGGTCTATTCAAAATGAGATTGCCTTGATTTACCCGAAACATCACATTTATAAATAAACCAGATTTGCTAAGAAAATTAAAAGTGAGTATAATCTGATATATGAGGAGTGTATTTGAAATTCCTCACTGTCACTTCCACCTTTTGACCGTCACTTGTCTCGTTTGATTCGGGTAAACAAAGACTCATGATGACCTTTAGATTATCTGTAGATTCGGAAAAAGTTATTGCATCCGGTATATCAGGCACAGCCTCAGATTTCTTCAAAGCCTTGAACTCATTATAGAAGCCTCCTCCACCTTTGGAAGAATAGAATAAATAATTTGGGAATATTCCGATTTTATGACTTGAGTATAATCCGGAAAGTAAAAATGGAGTATCAGGCGTTTGCACCTCTGCAAATTTCTTATCAGTTGCATATAAGAAATATTCCATCTCATTTGGTGCTGATTTATCAGAATATTTATTAAACCTGATTCCGGTTTGTGTCATTCCTTCATAAAGATTGTCAATAATATTGAGTACTGTAAACTCGAACGCTGCATTCGCATCAAATTGACCGGACTCAACCTTAATCTCAAAAGAATACTCTCCGAAACCTAAGGCACTATCAAGTGTAATTTCACCGCCGTACCATGTATCACCTTTTTTAACAAGTTGGAGTTTTATGCTTCCGTCATCATTCAGTTTGACATTTTCTTTTGATGTGAGGCAAAAGTATCTGCTGTCTGCGATATTTTTGGTTTCCTTGCTTGTCCATCTGTAATTTGAGAATATTATGTCATCGCTTGTTGATTTGATTTCGTCTCCGGTCGGTTCGACATCATCTTCACCGCAGGAAACAATAAAAATCATTGTAGCAGCTAACAAAACACAATACACAATGGATGATTTGATTCTTTGATAAAAATTAATTATCATTTCTATACCTCTTGTTATATATATTTCTATTTATTTTGTTGCCAATCATTTTAAAGAACTCCATTTTACCTTCAATTATTGTAAGAGCTATCGGAAAAACGAGACAGCGAATACCATTAGATGTTAGAATGTCCGTGAACTCGGATAATTTTGCAGCATCTTTTTCACTAGTAGCTAAATCAGTACAATTTTCGGTCTTGCACACTTTCACCAACATATCTATATCATTTTTCTTATAATCATGATGATCACTAAAGGGTAGTGATTTAACAATTACAAATCCTGATTCATTCAGCATATTATAGAATCTTTCCGGCTTGGCAATACCGGCAAATGCTATTACTTTTATTGGCGACTTCTTAGCATCGCGTATTTTTATCTGTTGCTTATTTGCAAGTGTATATGGGTTTGCTTGAACTGTTTTAACACGAATTTTTACAGCATCTTCTGATATATGTTCGTTGAAATTATCGTCTAATTTAAAAGAACCTGTTAGGCATACTACATCAGCACGTTTCAAGGATTCAATCGGTTCACGAAGTCTGCCGGTCGGTAAGAGTAGCGGCTTATCGTGTGTTTCCTTGTCAATCAATACAATATCAAGATTTCTGTAAAGACCCCTGTGCTGAAAACCGTCATCAACAATCAACAGGTCAACATCGAACTTTTCCTGCATAGATTTAGCAGCTTCTGTCTTGGAATCATGAGCAATGACCGGAACATTCAGCGAATCAGCAAGGAGAACCATTTCGTCCCCTCCTTCATGTGCAGATGTAAGCACTTTTTGACCGTCACCTACTATTATTTCACCTTTGCTTCTACGTTTATATCCTTTTCCTACAATACCGGGTTTGAATCCTTTGCTGATAAAATATTTAGCCAACATCTGAACAAAGGGTGTTTTACCCGTCCCTCCTACTGACAGATTACCAACACTTATGACCGGAATTCTGCATTTGAATATGTCTTCCTTATTATCGTATTCAGTATTACGTTTTTTAACAAAGAATCCGTAAATATTTGATAAAATCCTGCCAAACATAAATATAATCTTTAGAAATAATTTTTTCAGGTGTATAAAAGTATGAGTTTTGTTTGTAATTCTAAAATTTTGTTCTCAAATTCCTCTCTGTCATCTGTATTTTCGACATAGAAAGGTCCTTTTAAAATCAATTCAATTTTAGTAAACGGAAGAGGCAATTGGAACAGGTCCCAGCTTTTAGAGAAAATGTATTTTCCTTTTATCATAACTCCGCAAAGGAATAAAGGTACATTAGCTCGTGCGGCTGCGATAACTGCCCCTGCTTTCATTTCCATAGCCGGACCTCCGGGTCCGTCGGGAGTCATTAAAATCAAGTTTTCATCTGCTTTAAGAATAATTTCGTTTAATACCTCTTTACCCTTATTAGATGAAGAGCCCCTGATAAGTCCGAATCCCCATTTATGCAAAACACTTGAAAGTATTTCACCATCACTGCTTAAACTTACCACCGCATAAGGATTGCGAGCTCCGAAATATTTCCAAACCGGCAACATGTATCCGTGCCAAAAGACGAGGATTCCCTTTTCGGAAACAGGATTTTCCGCGTTTACTTCAATTCGCCAAGTATTTGAAATAGCATCAAGAATCGAGATTAAGACTTTAACACCGAGTGAATTCTTTTTCATAGAGCCTCCAAAATATGTTCTGCCGCTTTTAGTGAAGCACCTCCCTCACCTAAATTTTTTCTTAATTCAAGAAATTGATTTTGAATTCTTCGATACTCATCTTGATTTTTCATAAGCATGTTGATATAGTCAAGAATAAGCTCCGCTTCCGCTCTCTGTTGTATAAACTCCTGAATTACAAATTGATTACTCAGAATGTTGACGATAGATATATAGGGTAGATTGACTAACCTTTCAGCTATGGTATAAGTAAGAAACGATGTTTTATAGAACATTGCAAATGGCATACCCGACAATGCAGCCTCAAGATTTGACGTACCTGTTTTAATGATTCCGGCACTCGATGTTCTCATTATACCTATGTTATCACTGCATATTTCGACATTTTTGTAAAGCGACAACATACTGAATTCAGACAAAGGTATGTTACTTGACCTTGCTACAGTGAATTGATGCTTATAGCCTGATGCTTCATTGTACTTCAGGATCTTTACGAATAAATCCAAATGCTTGCGAATTTCTTGTTTTCTGCTACCCGGGAAAAATGCTATTTTACCGTTACGTTCTACATTTGTCATAAAATTTTCGGAATAATTTTTATTATCGAGCAATGGATGACCGATAAATTTAGTGTCAATACCGAAGTTTGAGAAATACTCAACTTCGAAAGGAAAAACAACCAACAATTTATCTACAACTCTTGCAAGTTTCTTAGAACGGTTTTTCCCCCATGCCCATAATTGCGGAGCAATATAATAATAAACAGGTACTCCAAAATTCTTGGAAAATTCAGCGAGTCTTATATTAAATCCCGGATAATCAACCGGAATAAAAATGTCAATATCTCCTTTTTTTATGATGTCTTTACATTTGTCTAAAAGATTTTTGAAAAAATTATACTTCTTAGCTACTTCCCAAAATCCCACAACCGATACCTCGGACATGGGGGCAAGTGCTTCGAGTCCTTCGGCAATCATTTTTTCACCGCCAATACCTATGAATTGAATTTCTGGCTTTAGTTTGCGGATTTCACGCATCAGTAAAGACGAATGCAAATCTCCGGACGGGTCCCCTGATACAATGAGTATTTTTTTCAATCAATGCCTCTAAAATCTGTACTGAATTCCACCGCTGAGTATATCAAAGCGGCTCATACTGTAATCCAAAAAAACATCGAAGTCGCCAATTTGCTTGATAATACCAATAGTCCATCGTAAGTTTGAAGAATCTATAGACAGCTCAGTAGTTTGCGGATTCTTGTCACCCGGATATCCGGGTGTCGGATATTCCTGTCCTTGCTCAAGCATTCCGAGTTGTCTTTGTATTTCGACGGGAAGATAATATTCATAACGTGAGTTAATACCGATAGTTTCGTATGACATGCCGGTATAAATGTCGAATAAATCTTTAAAACTCTTGCTTGCATGTATATTAAAACTGAATAAAGACGCATTAGCTTTGAGATCTGCTTTGGTAACTCCAACCTTGTTTTTGAGATATGTTCCCTGATACACAAATTGAACGGCTAAATCAAAAGGTCTTTCGTACCTTTCAGCGATATTGCCGACTTCTGTAATATCATCGAAAAAGTACTGGCTTATACTATGCTTCAATCCTAATCCCCAAAAAGCAAAATCGCCTATAGTTTCACCGAGATTTACAGGTGGAATTACTCTGACTAAAAGCTCGGTACCATACAAAGAGCCAATTTCAAATTGTGGAATTGCAGCAACAACCATATTTAGATTATTACCACCGTATAATTTGAATTCCTCAGGGAATTGTTCAATAGCAGCAAGTACTGAATCTTTTAAGGATTGGGGTATCAGTGGAAAATTATATAAGGGATGTTCAATAAAAAGCTGCTCAAGAGATGAGTGTGGGAGAATAAATTCTGTGTCACCAGTACCAAGAGCTGTAGAAGCTTTCGACGGTACGTTAATTAATCCTGCGTTTGCACCCTGAGTACCTTCATACATCATATTTAGAAAAATATAGTGAATAAGTCCGGCTGTATCAAGTCTCTTTATTCCGAATCCCTCAATCTCGATAAACTGCCCTAAATCATCCTGATTGTATTGTTTACCCGGCATTGCAGGTGAGAAATATTTTAAATCATCGTTAACTATGCCGCTCATACCGTGTACACCTATTCGGAAGTATGGCTTTTTTACTTTACGTGGTATGTAAGCTTGTGTAAAAAATCTCGAATTCGATGTAGAATTTATTACTCTGACAACTGGCTCCATAAATGGTACTCCGTTCGATTCGAATAAATCTTTCGAGAATTTCCGTGCCAACTCTATTGTATAGTTTGATGTTGTCTGTGAATATAAGAGGTTTCCAAACACAAAGAAAACCATAAAAACAGTAAATATTTTCATCCGTTAAAAATCCTTTTATATGCTTACTTGAATAATTTCTTTTTCACTATTATGTATAAGGGTATGGCGAACACCGCTATCATGCCCAGCATTACAATTGATTTGAAAAAACTGATAAAAGCAAAACTAATCTTAAATGCGAATAAGATTATTGACACGAAAATTACTGCAGTAACGATTGCCATTCCGATTGATAATAATTCTTTCATCTTTTGCTTGAGTTAATATTAAAAACAAAGTAAACGATTATTGATTATACCTATTTGACGAAGTTTTCCACTTTTTTACTAATTCGTTTATCTTCTTGAGCTATGTTTTTCGATAGTAAATTATATCAGCAAAAATATTCATCGTTTCTGATGTTAAAACGAATAGCAGAGCTCGTCAGACATCATGTAGATTTCCTTACTTCTACACAATTACAAACCTTGAATTTGCAAATATTAGGGCTGTATCAGGAGTATGATACTTTTTTATTAACTTAAGGTAATGACAATAATTGCCATTCGCTAAAATTTTAAAACACAGACACAGCCCTATAAATGCAACAACTAACAAACTGAATGAATTAACACTCAATTGGTTATAGCATCCATTGTACTTGTAAATTCTCCCTTAGGGTTTGGACCGTATTGATTTTCTCTTGGCTCACCTTCCTTAATCATAAGGATGAGAATCCAAATCCACCCGATAATCGGAATTAAAGCTACAAGAAGCATCAAACCGGATTTGCCAATGTCATGCAGTCTTCGTACAGAAACAGCAATACTCGGAATCAAAACAGCAAGCATATAAAGAGTGTAAAAAATACCATATAACCCCATGAAAATATTAATACCGATAATGCTGTCAATAATTGAAGCAGCAATAGCAAAAATGACATTAAACAACACAAACATCCAATACTCCTTCCTTCTTGCCCTACCTCCAAAGTCAGAATATTGTTTTAGTACTTTTAAATACCAATCCATGAGCAGCTCCTATATTCGTTTATCCTACTCTTATGGCTTTTCGGAAACTCCCCGTATATTTTTTTTGTGGTCAACGGATTCCACTTTCAATCTTTTATATCATTCATTATTTTACTCAAAACTAATCATTTCTAAATAAACAAAAAAATAATTTTTTGTAATTATTAAGTTTTTTTTTCTTTGTTTTCCACTTTAAATCTCATGGAATTACATGCTAATTTTACATTAAGAATCATTTTTTAAAAAGTAGTCTGACAAATAATGAATATCCAAGAAATTTATAAATCCAAACTAATTAATTGTAAAAATTACCGCTTAACAGAAAAGAATAACTCACAGATTAATAAATATTGCGTAAAATTCGCATCAAGTCCTGAAATATCATGCTTTTAGTTTATATCTAATTGTATTCTAATCAATGAAATTGTCACAGTAAATAAATTTAATGAAATATTAATTTCTTTTACTTTCATCATTGGAAATGAATTAAATTTCCGGTATATAGTAGATACTCCAATGACGGGGTGTAAAATAATAATATATTCAATTTAGCTGAATTTGAGTACGATGTCAAACTAAAAGAGTTGACTTTTTCTTAATAAACGAGTTATATTGTCAGATTTCCATTATTCTTTATGCCTCATAAAATCAATAATTTGATTAAGAAAAATGACAATTTACGTAATTTTATATGAAATTATTCGCAAAAAATGAACAAAATCAAAATAAACTTGTTTTATTGAGGATAAATCTTTAATTTTGAATTGTGTTTTGGTATCTCTTAAATAAAATGATTTAATACGAGGAAAAATATGCCTAATACGCAATCAAAAAAGTTAACAACCATTTCTCATCATATTGATGCAGAACAAAATCTTCACCCTGAAGCAACGGGTGAATTTACATCTATACTGAATGACCTGACCTTAGCCCTTCGAATAATATCGAGAGATGTAAGAAGAGCAGGATTGAATGACGTGCTGGGACTGACCAGTGATACGAATATTCACGGCGAACAGGTAAAGAAGCTTGATGCCTATTCAAACGAAGTGATTAAAAAGGCGATGCAGAACAGTGGACAAGTAGCTATAATGGCTTCCGAAGAAGATGACGAAATTATACTTACACCCGGTAATGGTGGTAAAGCTAAGTATGTACTTGTCTTTGATCCATTAGACGGTTCATCAAATATTGAAGTTAATGTAACAATAGGCACTATCTTTGGTCTGTACAAAAGGTTAGACCCAAATTCCAATGAACCCGGAACTGTTGAAGATGTGTTACAAAGCGGTTATCAACTTGCAGCTGCAGGATATGCATTGTACGGCAGTAGCACTATGTTAGTCTATACTACCGGACACGGAGTGCATGCATTTACTTACGATCCTACTTTGGGTGAATTTTTACTTACTAACGAAAATATAGTTATCCCTAAAAAGGGTAAGTATTACAGTGCTAACGAAGGTTACTATTTCAAATGGTCAGAGAATTTAAGACAATACATAAATTATCTTAAAACTCCGGCAGATGATAAATCAAGACCCTACTCATTGCGATATATCGGCACAGCAGTAGCTGATGTACACAGAACTTTGAAAACCGGCGGAATATTTTTATATCCCAAAGACAGCTCAATGCCGAACGGAAAGTTACGAATTGTTTACGAAGCTAATGCATTAGCATTAATCATCGAACAAGCCGGTGGCAGAGCAACCGACGGAGAGAGAAGAATTCTTGACATAAAACCAACTACAATTCATCAAAGAGTCCCATTTATTGCAGGCAG
>JBAYPL010000110.1:0-8532 GCA_041677745.1 Kapaibacterium sp. (SeqCode) | reverse complement strand
TTCGTGACCCTGATGGCTTATGGGCTAAATTTAATCCAGCTGAACTTGCAAGCATGGATGGATTTATGTCGAATCCTAAGCTTGTTTGGGAATGGTACCAATACAGGCGAAGCGTAATAAATAATTCAAAACCTAATCCGGGACATTATGCCATTGCTGAGATGCAGGAGATTTTTGATGAATTTTCACTAATTACCCAGAATGTTGACAGACTGCATCATAAAGCCGGTTCACAGAATGTAATTGAACTTCACGGCAATATCATTGAAAACTTCTGTGTAGAATGTAAAGCTCCATTCGAAAGTTCCGATGATGTGAATGATGATGAAGTACCAATTTGTAAATCTTGCGGTGGTCTTGTTAGGCCTGCTGTTGTTTGGTTCGGAGAATCACTTCCGGAACCTCAGATGACACAAGCTTATAAGGCTGCTTCCAATTCTGAAGTGTTCTTCTCAATCGGAACATCTGCCGAGGTTTATCCGGCTGCTCAATTACCGCTGATTGCTTCAGACTCCGGAGCAGTTGTAATTGAAGTCAATACTAAACATACTGCAATATCAGGACGAGTTGATTTTTGTCTGATTGGAAAGTCCGGAGAAATACTACCAAATTTATTAAAAATTATTAAGAATATTAAGGCAGAAAAAATATGATTTACGGAATTGGAACCGATATAATTGAAACTCAAAGAATAGAAACAATAATAGAAAAATACGGAAAAAGATTTCTTGACAGGATTTATACTCCACTCGAACAGGAATATTGTGATTCATTTAAAGAGACAAAATACATTCATTATGCTGTGAGATTTGCTGCAAAAGAATCTTTCAGCAAAGCAATCGGAACCGGAATAACCGATGGATTTAAGTTTAAAGAAATCAGCATAAAAAACGAAAGTAACGGTAAACCGGTTGTAATATTAGATGGAGAATTAATGAAAAAGTACGGACATTTGAAAGCTCATGTTTCACTTTCTCATACTGACAAAAATTCACTTGCCTATATTATTCTCGAAGAAATTTAAAATGATACGATTCGCTGAAATTAGTGATTTGGAATATATAAACGAAATTTATAATCAGGCTGTTGATTCTCGCAATTCTACTGCCGACCTTGATTATATTAGCCTTGATGAACGGAAAATTTGGTTTGAAAATCATAATCCTCATTCATATCCTGTTTTTGTTTACGAAAAGGATAAGAAGATAGTCGGATGGCTTTCAATTAGTCCGTATCGGCGGGGAAGAAGAGCATTAGCAGATACCGCTGAAATGAGTTATTATATTCATAATGACTATCAAAGACAGGGGATAGGAAGTGAACTTGTAAAGTTTTGCTTGGAGAATATCCGTTTATTCGGGATAAGGCATTTGATTTGTATATTGTTGGGAACTAATATCGGGAGCATCAGATTGCTCGAAAAGTTTAATTTTGAAAAGTGGGGTGAATTACCAAACATTGTAAATATTGACGGTAGAATTTGCAGTCATCTTTACTACGGAAAATCCCTGCCATCAGAAGAAATATGAAATGTTTTTTTATTGAGACTTATAATCAGGATGGTTTCAAGACTTCTTTGGAAGATTTAATAACAGACGGGACTATTTTGATGATAATGATGACAAATGGACACTCCTTACATAAAACAAAGTAAACGATTGGTTCAAGTCTTTTCATTTTTAATGAAATTAAAAGATTCGTTACTGAAATTAATGAGAAGAAGTAGCTGGATATCGTATGCTACAGTCATAAAATAAAAAGGCTTTTGACATTTAAATCAAAAGCCTTAATAATTTACACGACGTTATGATGTTTCAATGCTAGTTTTCTTTCTTGAAAATCTACTGAAAATTCTTTGAATTACTCTAAAGAAACCATCAATAACATAATAGGCAGCAGGAATTACAATCAAAGTAAGAATTGTTGACATCAATAATCCTCCGATTGAAACTATTCCGAGTGGAATCCTCATTTCCTTACCGGTTTCACCGATTCCTAAAGCCATAGGCAACATACCTAGAATAATGGCTGTAGTTGACATCAATATCGGCTTCACTTTTGTCGGACCTGCTTTAATAAGCGCATCTCTGACAGACAAACCTTCTTCGCGAATCACTTGATTGGTATAATCAAGTAACAGAATTGCATTGTTTACCACGATACCGATAAGCATTATTATACCCATTAAAGCAGTCAAACCGAAATTAGTATCTGTGTAGTACATAAGTATGATAACACCAATCAATGCAAGTGGCAAAGTCATAAGAATCAACAGAGGTTGCCAGAAATTTTCGAGCATAGCAGCTAAAAGCATATATGTAAGTACAATAGCCAGTAGGAATGCAAATCCTAAGTCAAGAGCCATTTGCATCTGCATTTCAGAGGTGCCAGCCCATTTAATTCTGTAACCGATAGGCATATCTATACCACCTTTCTTTACTCCATCAATTGTTTCTCCTTCGATTTCTTTGATAATATCATTGATGATAGTACCTGTAGGAACTCCCTGAGCAGCATCAGCAGTAAACTTTATTGCAGTATATTTGTCACGACGCAGTACCATAGTGAAACCTTTTGTAAAGTTCACATCACATAGTTGTGAAAGTCTGAAAGTACCCAATGGTGTAGTTATCGGAATATTTGCAATTTTTTCGGGACTGTTCACTGAAGCATCATTCAGAGTAATAGCTATATCGTATTCCTCACCTTTATCTTTATATTGAGTGGAAACGATACCTTCAATAGCAGCTCTCAAAGTAATGGCAATTTCATTAACAGTTATACCTACTTCGGCTATTTTATCTCTCTTAGGAGTGATGGTGATTTCTGGTTTACCGGCACTCGATGAATTATCAAGATTAACAAGACCTTTAACATGCTTGATCTTAGTCATGATTTTCTCTTTCAAAGATTCGAGTATTTCAAGATCTTGACCTAAGAGATAGAACTCAATTGGTGAACCCGGACCTGCCATATCTTCAGCAACAGCCACCTTTATTTCTGCATTAGGTAAGTCTGCCAAATCCCTTGAAATCTTTGTTACATAATCATAAACAGATACTGTTCTGTCTTTCACATCTTTAAGATAAACTTCCATCAAAGAAAGATTTGCACCAAGATTCAAATCATCGGTTTTACCAATATTTGTCAAAATATTTTCGATGTCGTCATATTTAGTTATTCGGTCTTCAACCTTCCTCATAAGTTTTGTTGTCTCATTCAAATCATAACCTTCCGGCAATTTGACCTGTACACGTATTTTACCATTGTCACCTTGTGGCATGAATTCTCCTGACAGTCTGGGACCGTAAACGATGAATACCACAACAATGAAAACGACTGATATTCCAACGATGACCAATGACGGTATAATTTTATTCCTAAGAACTAATTTCAATAATTTACCGAAAGCTGATTCCTGGAGGTGTTCAAATTTCAATAGTATTTTTGACATTCTTCCGATTTTCGGCTTTTCCGGAATCATAATTGACGCAAGCATAGGAGTAAGTGTAAATGACATCAGCAAAGAGAATAAAGTTGCGTAAGTGGCTGTTAAAGCCATTTCCATCAAAAATTCACCTACAACTGAGCTTATGTTAGCCAGAGGAACAAATACTACAATGTTTGTTAATGTTGAAGCAAGTACTGCTACAGTTACTTCTTTTGTACCTAAATAAGCGGCTTCCTTACGAGATTTACCTAAATCTTTGTATCTGAATATATTTTCAAGTACTACGATTGAGTTCGAAACCAGTACACCCACAGATACCGAAATACCCATCAATGACATCATATTAAGTGAAAAACCCGAAGCCTTAACTAATAGAAAAGTAGATATGATAGATGTAGGCATGGAAAGAGCAACAATTATTGTTGATCGTAAATCATGCAGAAACAGCAACAGAATAATTGCGGTAAACAATATACCCATATAGATGTTGCCCATCGTATCATCAACATTTGCTTTAGTAAAATTTGAGTCGTCATTTACAATAGTAAGCTTAGTACCATCAGGAATAATTTCCTCAAGCTCAGGCATTATCTTTTTTAACTCATTAGAAATATTAATGGCACTTCCATCAGTAGCTTTGATTATACTAAGCCTTACAACGTTTTCATCTCTGATTTTTGTCTTGTTGTCAAAATAGATAGCTCGTTGTCTAACAGTCTTAGAAGCGTCATCAATTAATGCAATTTGATTTAACTTCTTCTTACCGAATGCAGTATGAACTTCCATGTTACCGAGCTCATCCAAATCGGTAAACTCACCTTCCATTCTGACAGTATATTCAGTACCCTTTGTGTTAAAATATCCACCGGGTATATCAAAATTTTGAGCTCCAATCATAGCAATCATTTGAGGTAAAGAAATGGAGTTCTCAAACACAGTTTTGTCATCAAATGTAACTTTGATTTCTCTTTCTTCACCACCGATGATGTTTACACGGGCAACACCTCCAATTTGAGATAGTCTGTCTTTGAGGGTTCTGCTACCGAAATCATATAAATCTTTTGGGCTGATATCGCCAGAAAATACGATATCAATAATCGGGAAAGCCTGCAAGTCAACTTTTTGTATGATTGGTTTATCCGCATCTTCAGGTAAATTATTAATGATTTCATCTACCTTGTCCTTGACTTCTTGAGTAGCGACGTCAATTTCCTTATTAAGGTCAAATTCAATCATAACAAGAGAAACACCGTCTAATGAGTAGGATTCCAATCTTTTAATTTGACTAACTGTAGCGACTACGTCTTCAATTTTTTTAGATATCTGAGTTTCAATTTCTTTAGGACCTGCTCCCGGAAATATTGTTTGAATGGTTACAAACGGAATGTTAACTTCCGGTACCTGATTCATATTCAAGCCATTAAAGGAAAGATATCCAAATATAAGAAAGACCAGAATGCCCATAGTAGTTGCAATAGGTCTGTTTATGGATATTTTTGCAAGTATCATTATCTGTTTCCTATAGTTTCGACTTTTATTTTTGCACCGTCTTCAAGAAAAGAAGTACAGCATGAAATCAATCTGTCGCCGGCATTCAAGCCACTTGTAATTTCAACCATTACACCGCTTTCCTTGCCGGTAGATATTTGTCTTTTAGCGGCAACACCGCCATTTTCGACGAAGACAAACTTGTTGCCGCTTTCATCAAGAATAAACTTACGGTCAATAGCTATGACCTGGTTTTCTTCAGCTATTCTTATAAACACCTCAACAGAGACACCGCTCCTGAGCTCGTTTTTCGAATTGTTAAGCTCAATCTCAATAGGGAAGGAGCGTGTAGTCTGTGACATTTCCAAACCAATCAGGCTCACAATACCGGTATATGTGTTTCCGTTCCAACGTACTTCAGCAGTCATACCCTTTTTGATATAGGATATTTCACTATCGGATACATTGACTTTAGCAATCATCTTATTAGTCATTGCAACAGAAAACAATACCTCTCCTAATTTAGGAACATCACCAATTCTGTAAGGCATGGTAATAACTGTACCCGAAGCCGGCGATTTTATAGTCAACAATTGATTCAATTGTTCAAAATTTCTTTTAGCAACTATGTACTGAGTGTTAGCATTATCATACATTTGTTGTGCAATTTCACCGGCTGCAAGTAGCTCTTTCATTCTCTTCGCGGTAATTTCTGCATTATCCAAAGCTGCCTTTGCTTGTTCATACTGTAGAGTCGGATTACTTGAAGGGAATTCCATTATCACTTGTCCTTCCTTAACGACGTCTCCAACCTTTGCATGTATGTTCACAATCTTATCGGACACTTTTGCCATTTCAACTGTTTCCTTGAACGGAATAAGAGTAGCAAAATAAGATAATTCCTTTGTAAAACCCGTTGGCATAACTTCGGATATTGTCACAGGTATGCCTTCTTCGGCTTTTATCTGCTCCATACTTTTAGGTGGAATCTTTTCATCTTTTAAGCATGAAGTAAGCGTCAAACTAATTGCTCCCGTGAAGACAATAAGTCTCAACATTGCAGCAAAGCGATTGTAATTCATTTCTTTAATTCCTTTATTTTTGTTATTTATTGTTATCATTTCTCATAGCCATTTTAATATAATCCTCATTAATATTACCAATCAAGTCATCTATCTCTGATAAGGTAATAATATAAGCATATACTGACTGCAATCTGTTTGTTCTGGCTTGACGAAGCTGCGTTTCCGCTGTCAGAACTTCAAGCTGTGTTCTTGTTCCGTTTGTATAGCCAACATTAGCAATACGTGTAGTTTTCTCGGCAAGTTCAACATTTCTGTCAGCAGAAATTAGATTTTGTTTTACTTTGTCAAGTTCATTTAATTTTGTTTTAATTTGCAGAGTAACAAAATCACGAAGCTGTGAGAGTTGCTCTTCGGTCTTGATTCTTTCAATTGTTGATTGCTGAACTTTATTTGTTGTTCTATTACCGTTAAAAAGGTTCATCTGTAATGATAAACCAACAACTGACTGTCTATAGTTCATAAAATTGAAATCGTCGCTCATGCCGTTGAAAGAGTAATTACCAAATGCTGCTAAAGAGGGCCACCAATCAGCTCTGTCAAGGTCAACAAATGCTTCATCAACTTCGATTTTGGTTTCAAGTGTTTTAATTTCTGTGTTTCTCTCGTTTGCCAATTTGATAAGTTCATCAGCACTTGCAATGTCAATTTCATTGTATATCAATTCACCATCAACATCTATTTCTATATCCTTATCCAATTTCAATATTAGTTTTAAACCTTCTTTTGCATTTTTCAGAGCATTCTCTGCTTCGAGTACTGACGGTTTAAAATTTTCAACCTGTACTTCAGCCTGAAGTAAGTTATATTCAGCCGCTACACCCTGCTCATATAATGCCTTAACATTATTGTAATGTCTCTGAAAATTTTCAAGGCTTGCATCCATGAGAGTTACCACTTCTTTGGCTAGTAATATGCCGTAGTAGGCTTGTTTTACACTCAATACTGTCTTTGAAACTTTGCTGTGAAGCATTTCTTGTGCAGTCTGAAGGTATTTTGATGAAGCACCGATACCGGTAAACACAGCGGAATTGAAAAGTATCTGTGTAACCTCAATCTTAGCTTCATAGTTGTTTGACAATGCAAATGCTTGAAGTACATTTTGCATAGGAAGAAAATGATTCGGGTCTTTAGGCACAAGATTCTCAGTTTCCAAAACAGAGTAAACAGAGTTGTTTAGCATGGCTTCAAAATCAGGAAACGGCATTTTCGCCTTTTCGATCATGTGAGAATAACTTGCAGAAAATCCGACACTTGGAAGTGCATAACCAAAGGCTTCATTAACTGCAGCCTGAGCTTTCTGTACTTCCAGCAAGGCAATGCGTGTGTCAGAGTTATTCTCAAGTGCAGTTTTTATGGCTTCGTCAAGTGTTAATTTCCTGACTTGTGACTCAGCACCGGTAGCGACAAAAATGATGAAACAAATAGTTGTTGTCAACATTCTTAACATTACGGACTTGTGGGATATCATATTTTTTTAAACTCTTTTAATTAATTAACATTTTGATTATTTCTTATTTTAGTGTTGTACTCTCTCACAGCCTCATCTGTTAAGGCACCCATAAGGATTATTTCGTAAAAATTTGAGAGAATTTCGTTGACTGTCAATGGCAAATCGTTTATAATTTCCGGCTTTAACAAATTCTTAAGTGCATGGAAATGTATAATATAAAAAATTTCTTCACTTATTTTGGGCTTTATGTATCCATGTTTGATTCCGGTTTTATAAATTTTACGGAAGTCCTTTACTCTGTCTTCATCAAATTTTGCACATTTTGACCAGTAACCGGGTAGGTGCAACTTGAGATCTTCAATTAAATCGCGATTAAAGTATGATGTATGCTCTACAATAAGATTCCAAAGAGATTTCAAGTCTTCGACAAAATGATTTTCATCATCATGAGTCATTTTATGTATCAATTCTTTCATTCTTAGGTTGAAATCAACTTGGACTTTTTCAATTATTTCGGAAACTAATTCTTGTTTAGATCTGAATATTTCATAGAAAGTTCTTTTGCTTATTCCAAGCTCAGATACAATCTCATCTATCTTCAAGTTCTTATAACCATTCCTTCTGTAATTGTTTTCCGCAATTTTCAGAATTCTGAATTTTAAATCTTCTTTTGTATTCATATACTAATAAAACTAAATTGGTTTTCTAAGTTTTCAGATGAAATTAACGTATCATAAAAATTATATTGTATAACATGAATCCTTACGAGTTTAACATTCAAAAGTTTCATAAAGTCGAATAATTTAAATTATTCTTTTTTGGATTTATAAAATAATTGCATCATAATATATTCAATTAATACCTTAGTCTCACCGTCATAAGAAGATTTGTAATACTAATTATCAATAAAGATTAATTTCAGAAATCCAACATGAATGATTATAAGATAAAATATGATAGAAATTCAATGAATGCCGTCCTGTTGAACTTTTATCATCAGATAGAACATGCTTGTAGTTTAGGAGCGGAAATACCGGATTTACAATTTGATGACAAAC
>JBAYPL010000109.1:0-8651 GCA_041677745.1 Kapaibacterium sp. (SeqCode) | reverse complement strand
TTCCTCCAAATTCCCTGATACAGCTTGCCAGCTTTCTCCACCGTCTTCAGTCATAAAAATACTCAAAACATTGTAATTTGAAAATGATACAAACGCAATGTCGGCATTTTCCGGGTCAAAAGCAATGCTGCTTAAATATGCACGCGGGAAATTACTTCCGCTAATATCAACCGGCTCCGGATCGCCTGACTGAGCATCAGTAATTTTATATAGTTTTCCTAAGCTTGTTCCGTAATATAAAATATCAGCCGGATTCTTTGACACTCGTACGGCAGTTATTCTTTCACCCAAAGGTGCATCTTCGATATAGTCTATCCTCGTTTTCGAAAGGCTGTCCCAACTGATTGCAACAGAGTCGTTGGAATTTTCAAAAGGAATTTTTGATAAGTCGTTGTTTCTCCATAACATTTTCCCGCCGGCGAGATACATTCGATTATTATCATTTGGGTCAAGCATAAACGGAGTATTCCAAAGGAAATCTCTGCCTCCAATCGGGTCAATCCGTGTGCTGACAGTATTATTACCTTCATCATCCTGCACAACTCTGTATATTTTTATTTTCGGTTGCCATGTGGAATTTTGTGAAGCATAATAATAGGGAGCATTATCGGGTATTTGACAATAAAAACCATCTGCTTTTAAAGGATTTGACCACAAATTGTTTTCCATGTCGGGAGTTCTTGATAATAAGGTACCATTGTCCTGCAATCCGCCGATTATTTGCCTGCTGAGGTTTGGTCCGTGGTCAACTGCCACTGTATAAAACTGTGTTGTAAAATATCCGTTATTCAGTGATATCCATTCCACTTCTTCCGACATATTGTCCAAAGTTTTGTGAATGCCACCGTCCGAACCTGTATATAATACTTTCGAGTCAGTATTTGAGAAGAATATTTCATGTACATCAGCATGATGATTAGTATATCTGTAAGAATATTCACATGTTTCATCGGGACAGGTACCTCCTATCCATGCCCAATCGTTTTCTTTGAACCCGGAATTGGAGCGATACATAGCCACAGCTCCCAAGAATACAACATCAGGATTATCCGGTTTTACTTTTATAACAAGATTATACCCCATCTGGGAGTTCATTTGTCCTCGTGTCGGCTCAGGTTTCGGCAGATTGTGCGAGCGATCCTCCCAGTCACCTAAGACACTGCTGCCTGAGCTTCCAAATGACTTATATACCCATAAACTATGCCAAAGACTGTCGCCGGCAGAATTGAATGTAAGTTTACCATAACCCGGCGTTTCACCTACGAAGTAAATTATGCTCTCATCAGAAGGAGCTATTCCTATGACAACACGGTTATAATTGAGCGGGAAATTTGCAGGAGTGATGTTTACCCAATACTCACCATCCTCCGAGCGATAAATTCCTTTAACATTGGACTGACCGTCAGAACTTAAAGTAGCATAATAAACCCCTTCACTTGTAACAGCTACGTCTGAGAATGTTGCTCTGGCGCTTCCTCCGAGAACAGCAGTCCATGTTTCTCCACCGTCTGTTGAACGGAGAATACCCATGCTGGATGTTGCAGCAACTACTTCATCAATTGAATCAGGAGCAGCAGGATTCGTCACCAAGTTCCAACAAAAGTCGAATGGTTGGTCCCAAGTATGAACCATATTGTTTGATGTTGATTCGAGCACAAACCACGAATCACCGTTATCTGTTGATTTATAAATACCATCACCATAGATGGAAGCAGAGTTACCCCAGTACTCACCTGTACCGTAATACCAGATATCCTCCTTGCCGGCTCTCTTGTCCTGAGTCAAACATGTTACCGAATGAAGTTGATGTGGGAGTGAAGTTTTAATCCAACTTTGTCCGTTGTCGAAAGACTTCCATAAGCCACCCGACACACCGCCGGCTATAATAATATTTTCATTGCGTACATCAATATCTATTCCGCGCGTCCTACCCCCTACCTCAAATGGTCCTCTTCTTTTCCAAACATCGTCGGACAATAGTTTCTCTCCGGATTTCAAATAAGGTTCTACCCATCTTTTACGAATAAATTCCAACTCATGTGCTTTAATACTTTTGGGTATCTCGCCTGTGACAGGGTCCTTAAGTCTTTCCCAGAAATAGTGGTGTCTCTCCTTTGTAAAAACGGGTTCCGATTCGCACGACAACTTTTCATCCGGTGTCTTGACATTACTGATATTACCGATAATTACTATCAGTAACAATGCCGATACAATTGATAATGTAGTAACAAAACTATTATTCATTTTTATGCTTCCATAAATGATAAAATCATCTTTTGTGTTCTCTCTTTTTGAAAAAGTTTTGTAAAGGTGATATATAAGACTCGTCGGTTCTGATCTTAATTAAGTCAACTTTGTTTCTGTTCAATATAATTGAAAGATTCTTTTGATTGCTGTCCCACCAATCTTTATAATTGCTTCTCAATTTCTTGGATGAAGTGTCAACCCAATCATAATTTCCGCTCTCGGCATCAAATACACGAATCATACCTACTTTTGGCAATTCTTGTTCAAATGTATCATAAATCTGCACTGCAATTGTATCGTGTTTTTTTGCGGCAATTCTCAAACCGGATTCATAATTACTCGTAAGAAAGTCAGAAATCACGAACACAATAGCACGCTTCTTAATGACATTAGTCAAGTACCTCAAAGCAGAGTTTATATCGGTTTTTTTTCTCTTGGGCTTGAACTCTATAAGCTCCCTTATGATACGTAAAGCATGATATTTTCCTTTTTTAGGGGGAATAAATTTTTCAATAATATCACTAAATAATATCACACCGATTTTATCATTGTTCTGAATAGCAGAAAAAGCAAGCACAGCACTCAATTCTGTAACAATATCTTTCTTGAATTGAAGACGTGTCCCGAAGTTTTGAGAGCCTGATATATCAACCAATAGCAAAACAGTAAGTTCACGTTCTTCCTCAAATACTTTAACAAAAGGACTTGCATAACGAGCAGTAACGTTCCAATCTATAGACCTGATGTCATCACCTGGGAAGTATTCGCGTACCTCGCTGAAAGCCATACCTCTGCCTTTGAAGGCACTGTGATACTCTCCGGAAAACATTTGCTTAGTAATTCCGCGTGTCTTAATTTCAATTTTTCTTACTTTTTTTATTAGTTCAGAAGTTTCCATCTGCTTTAACTTATCCGATTAATTAATTAGCAATAATAAACTCATTGACCTATTATGGGACTTCAACAGAATTGAGAATTTCGTTTATGATATCTTCACTTGTAATATTCTCGGCTTCTGCTTCATAGGTAACACCGATTCTGTGTCGCATA
Organism: Kapaibacterium sp. (SeqCode); assembly: GCA_041677745.1. Taxonomy (GTDB): domain Bacteria; phylum Bacteroidota; class Ignavibacteria; order Kapaibacteriales; family UBA2268; genus JANJTB01. The sequence goes on along the minus strand of JBAYPL010000109.1, from coordinate 5,354 downwards.
ACATCATGACAGACAGCCCTTATGTCCTCAGGAATTACATAACCCCTGCGTTTAATAAATGCGTAGGCTTTTGCTGCCATAGCTAAATTAATCGAGCCGCGTGGTGATGCACCGAATCCAATCAACTCGGTTAGCTTTCCTAAACCGAAATCTTGAGGATAACGAGTTGCAAAAACAATATCCAAAATATATTGTTCAATCTTTTCATCCATATAAACATCCTTTACAACTGTTCTGGCATTAAGAATGTCTTCAGGTTTGAGCACTACATTACATTTTGGAAATTCCTTCGCAATATTTTGTTTCAATATACTCTTCTCTTCTTCTCTTGACGGATAACCGATTTTAAGTTTGAGCATGAATCTGTCAACCTGTGCTTCGGGCAATGGATATGTACCTTCTTGTTCAATCGGGTTTTGAGTTGCAAGAACAAGAAAAGGTTCTTCCAGATGATATGTATAATCACCAATTGTAATCTGACGTTCCTGCATAGATTCAAGTAGTGCTGACTGTACTTTTGCCGGGGCTCTGTTAATTTCATCAGCCAAAACAAAATTTGCAAATACCGGACCTTTTCTGACAGTAAATTCTTCTTTCTTTTGATTATATATCATTGTTCCTGTCAAATCAGCAGGTAGAAGGTCCGGAGTAAACTGGATGCGGCTGAATTTCGCATCTATAGCCGAGGCTAGTGTTTTGATTGACAATGTCTTTGCAAGCCCGGGCACTCCTTCAAGCAGCACGTGTCCGTCTGACAGTAAGCCTATCAGTAGTCTTTCGACCATATACTTCTGACCGACTATCACTTTACCGATTTCCAACATCAAAATGTCAACAAAGGCGCTCTCTTTCTGTATTCTGTCATTGAGTTCCTTTATGTCGTTCATATAAATTCCCGAAAATTTATAATAAAATATTTAATAATAGTTTACTTTAAAACGATTTTTTTCAATTAAAATTGAATTGTGTCAAGTATTATTGTACCAAAAATTCAAATAAATGCTTTCTATTCTACTTTATTTTATCCTGCAATAATGTAAAACCACTCAGTACATTCTGTTATACCCTTGTAAACTTAAAGCCAATACCATGAAGATTACTATTGCTTATTAATTTCAACCTCAATTATGTTACCTTTATTACTTGATGAGTAGTTGTAGGTTTTACATATATTTTTGATGAAATGAACTCCAAGACCGCCAAGTTTTCTGTCATTTATATCTGATTCTGTATCCGGCTTGCTATTTATATATGGATTATACAAATCCGCAGAATCTTTGATGATAATTTTCACCGTTGTATTATAGTCATGGATTTCAACTTCTATTTCATCACTCCTGTAAGGGTTGTATCCGTATTTTATGGTGTTCGACAATATTTCTTCAACTATGAGATGAATCTTGAATCTTGAATCATTACTAATGTTAAAATCTTCACAACTTGTTTCAACAAGATAGTGGAGGTTTTCAAGTGATTTTGTATTATTAGCTATTGAAAATTTTCTTTCTGTCAACATACTGATTTATAAGAAAAATTGATTAATTTTGTTTAGTGTAAATTTACAATGCAAATAAAACTAAATTTAATTAATTTAAACAATAAATTCAAAGGATTTTTTTATGGAAGTTTTGGATTATAAAGAAGAACGATTTAGAATTATCCGGGTAATCGGACGAATAGACACAACCACTTCGGACGATTTCCTGAGTAAAGTTACTGTCTTAATAAATGATGAAAATGCTGTCGCAATGGATTTTTCGGAATTAAATTATATTTCAAGTGCCGGACTAAGAGCAGTATTATCAATCGCGAAAGAAATGAATAAAAGAAACGGTAGCTTTGTAATCTATTCGATGGGTAATGCTATACGTGATATTTTCGATATGGCGGGTTTTTCGTCTATCATCAACATAGCTAATGATAAAGAGGAAGCTGTACGCATAATTGAGAATAAATGAAAAAACGCCCGTATAAAACGGGCGCTTCTATCAATGAGCCGGATGACGGACTTGAACCCCCGACCTGCTGATTACAAGTCAGCTGCTCTACCAGCTGAGCTAATCCGGCGTCAAACTGGAATTCAAAAGTAAGGTTTTTTTTGGTTCTGTGCAAGAAAAAAAATTACATTATAGATTTTTTTTTGATTATTTTGAAAAATAATCAGGAAAAAGTATTTCTTCAATCATTTCACACCAAATATGACCTATCATAATGTGACTTTCTTGAATTCTTGCAGTATTAGAGCTCGGTACTGTGACATGATAGTCACATAATCCAAGCATTTTCCCTCCCATACCTCCCAATAGTCCAATGCAAACAATACCCAATGATTTTGCAGTTTTCACAGCACGAATGACATTCTCGGAATTTCCGCTCGTAGAAATAGCAACGAGTACATCACCATCCTTACCATAAGCCTCTACAGCCCTTGCAAACACATTGTCAAATCCAATATCATTGCCACCTGCTGTTAGGATTGAAGAATCAACTGTAAGAGCAATACCCGGCAGAGCCGGTCTATTTACGCTACTCCGAAGCCTCACCACCAGTTCTGCGGCTAAATGTTGGGCATCGGCTGCGCTGCCACCGTTTCCACAAAACAATATTTTACCACCCTGTTTGATACTATCAGCGAGAATATTGCCGCAATTTTCGATTGATTCCGAAGCCGACTCGATTAGCTTTTGTTTAACACTTATTGACTCTTTGACAGATTTTGCGATTTTCTCGGAAAAATTATTCATAAATTCCTCATAAAGTGATTTTTTTCAATATGCCGATTAATTGATTTCTTCCGAGACCGTTCAATGAAGAGTACGGCAACACTTCACGGCAGTGTTTACAGTTTGACACAAGATGTTCCAATTGTTTCTGTCTGGAAGATATTGCGTTTGGCTTTATTTTGTCACACTTAGTCAAAATTATCAAGTAGTCTTTTTCTTTTTCTTCATACCATTCAATTAGTGCCAAATCTGTATCCATAGGGTCATGTCTGCTGTCTATTAGCGCTGCAATCAACTTAAGATTCTGACGATTTTCGAGATATTCAAAATTCAATTTTCTCCATGATTCACGATTTTGTTTACCGGTACTTGCATAACCAAATCCGGGCAAATCTGCGAAAATCCATCTTTCTTCGACATTATAAAAATTTATCTGCTGTGTTTTGCCCGGGGCAGAGCTGATATACGCAAGATTTTTTCGCATGACAATGCTGTTCAGAAGAGAAGACTTACCTACATTTGACCTGCCCGAAAAAGCTATCTCAGGTAAATTTGTCTCCGGGAACACACTTTTATCGGTAGAACCAATAATAAAATCCGCATTCATTGTAAGCATCTGATACCAATTATATATTTTTTATTTTCAAATAATATGCTGCCACACCGACACCATATCCGAAATGGATTGCTATAAAGACGATTAACAGCTCAATAAAGTTCGTTTTCTCAAAAATTGATTTCCATAGAGAAACTAAGGAGATAATGATAATGTATGAAGCAATTATCGAATAATAAGCAAAGAAAAACATATTACTTACGAATGATAATAAAAAACTCAATGTAAGTATAGAGACAAAAATTCCGGGAACTACTGTTTTAACTCTCATGGCAGAAAAAATATGTTTTGCCTTAGAATTATCGGAAGCCTTGAAAGATAATGCTGACAATACAACTTGACGCCAATAACCATATCGGAGTTGTTGCCAAAATAATTTTTGAAAATTCTCTCGCGGATAATAATAATTGACAGCCTTGGGATTCACATACAAGTTCAATCCGTTTATAATTGTCATCCTGTGATTTAGTTCGATATCCTCGCCAACAGGCAAATCATCATCATATTTATACTGATTTATCAAGTATTTCTTATCATAGAGACACATACATGCATGGTCGGTTTTATGTACTTCAGTCAATTTCAAGAAATTAGTACCGCCGGCACCGCTCAAAACAGAACTGAATGCGTGTGCCTGAGCTCTCCTGAACTTAGTCTGACCTACATATTTTTGTGTTGAGCCGACTCCAAGCACTCTATCATCCATAGCTGACACTTCTTTGAAGCAATCCCAGAGTTGAGAAAGCCAAGAGACATCAGCCTCTCTACGTGCATCAAGATAGGCTACATAATTCGCATCAGTGGTCTCGATAGCAATATTTCTGCCTGCAGATTGTAGTCTTCTCGGATTATGTAATATTTTCAGGCGATTATCTTTAAGCTTTATACCTTCAAGTATATCAAGGGTGCGGTCAGACGAGCCTCCATCAACTGCATAAATGTCAAATTTGCCTTTATAATCAGAGCTTAGCAATGACTCGATACACTGCTCTATATATTTCTCTTCATTCAAGCAGGCGACAATTACGCTTATGTTCGGGTATTCAGTCTCAACCATAAAGATACTTTTTTGATAAATTACTCATAACTAAGAAATACGCATATCTGATTTTCTTATAAACTATATCATAGTACAAGTGTGCTTTTTGAAATCTAACAATTTCTTCTTCGGAAAAGTACTTTTGAATACAAATCTTTCTTTCTTCTTTGTGAAGATGAAAATGTGTTCTGTCAGAGCTTAGTCCCATTAAATTAAACTCAGCTATGGGTATTGGCAAATACTTATAGCTTGCACCCTGCTTAAATATTGCATTTAAAATGAAATCATAATCTGAAGTGATTTTAAGATTCGTGTCAAAATTACCGGTTCGCGAGAATAATTCACGTTTTGTGAAAGTAGTCTGATGGTTAAGACTGTCAATGTAAAAGTATTTCTTACTTAGTTTGAGCGGTGACTTTCTTCTCATTTTCACTCCATTATTATATTTAAATATAACATCACCGTAAATCAATTCTTCAGTCGGATTACCTTTAAATACGCTGCTTAAAACATCATCTGACACCAATTTATCACCCGCATTCAGAAAAAGTATATACTCACCTTTACAAAAATCTAATGCCTTGTTCATGGCATAAAATATGCCATCATCCGGTTCAGAGATTACAAGTGAAATATTATCTTGATATTCTTTGATGATTTCAGCTGTACCGTCTTTAGAAGCACCATCAATAATAATATACTCTTTATCATCAAAAGATTGTCTCAAGACACTTTGAATGGTTTCTCTTATTGTTTCTTTCTCGTTAAATGATATAGTTACAACAGATAATTTCATCATTTGGGCGGAGTCCAGCCGTCTCGTTTATAATTAATCAATTCTATTGAAATATTACCAATAATAAAATCCAGCTTCCCCTTTAATGCTACTTTAGCGGCATCATCACTGAACCATCCTTCAAATCCGCCGGTCAATCCGAATTGTTTTTGCCAATCGGCACTTCCCGTACAGTAGATA
>JBAYPL010000108.1:0-8778 GCA_041677745.1 Kapaibacterium sp. (SeqCode) | reverse complement strand
GTTTACAAAAGAATTGCTACATCTTGCAGAAGAAAAATTAATCGAGGAGATTAAAAAGTTTCCTTCAAATGTTTCTTATGATAAATCAGTTATGTTACAGGCAGAAATTGATTTATACGGAGGTAATTTTAACATCGCTGACGGTAAATTGGATGATTTCATTAAAAAACGTTCCAATTCACCTTATGTTCCTATGGCAGCATTAAGACGTGGCTACATGAAATATGAACTCGCTGAGTACAAGGAAGCAGTTGTACTTTTTGAAGAAGCTGAAATCTATGCAGAAAGGGATTATCAGCTCAGGCAAGATGAGTCATATAATGATTTGGTACATCGGGCTATGTTTTGGCGAGCTATGTCTCTATCTCAACAGGGAATACATCTTGACGCACTTCCATTGTTCATGAGTTTAACACAAAAATATCCTGAAAGCGAATACAGCGATGACAGTTATTACTATGTTGGAAGAATCCATGAGATAAACAGGAATCACGATTCTGCATTATATTATTATCGTCAGGTCACTAAAAAGTATCCTAAAGGAAACGTTCATCTTGTATCATTAATCCGTGAAGCAAATAATAACTTGATGTTACGACAGCCGTCATCAGCTCTAATAACATTAGAGAGAGCCGAAACAATAGCAACACAGATTTCGAATAATGATTCAATTGCACAAACATTTGAGAAACAATTTTTCGTAGAAAATCCTTTCGACAGAATCAGATATTTAAAAGGTGAAGCTTATAATATCGGTGGGAATCATATAGAAGCAAAAAATGTGTTTCAAGAGTTTATAAACGATTTTCCTAATTCTGAATGGATTAATCATGCAAGGCTTGGCTTAGGTTGGGCATTATTGAATCTTGGAGAGTATGATAAATCATTAGAACAATACGACATAATAATTGATGACACTAACGAAGCAAATCTGCATACTCGTTCAATAGCACAGCTGTATAGAATTATCGCATTGAAAGGTAAGGGCGATAAGGAAACAGCTCGAAGAGAACTGGGGGGACTTGCATTACAAGCAACTTATCCCTATCAAGGATTGGTACTCATGGAGCTTGGTCAGCTGCATTACGAAGCGGGAGAATTTGAGCAAGCTGTGAAGACTTTGGAAAGGGCAGAACGTGAAGCACAAGACGGAAGAATTGCTGTCAGGGTTCATTTATTGCTCGGTGCTACATATCTTGAACTGAAACTTTGGGACAAAGCTGTAAACCAATACAAAAAAGCTGAAGGATTAGCCCAAGCAAGTAATGAAATAAATATGCCCGGCAGAAAATGGTATCTTTCGGAGGCTAAACTTAAAGAAGGAATTGCTTTGGTTCAGAGTAACAGAGCCGGAGAGGCTATAGGCTCTCTGCAAAATTTCATTGCAGAAAATAAAGGTGACTCTCGAAATGAAGAAGCACTATTCTGGCTTGCTGAATCTTATTATAAAGTCGAATTGATGAAAAATTCTACCGATACTTATAATAAATTACTGGATCTCTACCCGAGAACATCCAGAAGAGAAGAAGCTCTATATGGTCTTGGTTGGTCACATTTTAGAGTCAAAGATTTTGGGAATTCTTCTAAAATTTTCGATAAGATGATATCAGAATTTCCAAAATCAAAATATGCAGTAGAAGTATTAACTCGCCAAGCCGATGGATACTACATGGAAAAGAGATTCCAACAGGCTGCAAATTCATACAAGAGAGCAGCTTCTCTTTCCTCCGGAACTGAGGAAGGACAATATGCATCCTATCAGCTTGCTCATGCCTTATACAGAAATGGCAGTTATGAACAGTCTATTACATCACTGTTGGAATTTGTACGTATGTACAACAGGTCGCCTTATGCACCAAATGCACTGTATCTTATTGGTTGGATAAGATTCCAACAGAGGAAGTACTCAGAATCCATAGACAATTTTGAATTCATGATTAATGCGTATCCTCAGAGTCAGCTTACACCAAGAGCCTACTATGCAATAGGTGATGCTTATTACAATCTCGGTAAATATGAAGAAGCAATTCACAGTTATAAAATTGTGATAGAATCATACCCGGGTAGTGAAATGGCACCGGAGTCAATTAAGAGTATTCAATTCTGCCTCGTAGCTCTCGGTAGAGAAGCTGAAGCTATAGACATAGCTAATCAATATGTAGAAACAAATCCTGAATCGCCTTTTGCCCCGGTTTTCCAAAAGAAAATCGGTGAAATGTTCTATCAGGGAAGAAAGTACAAAGATGCTATCACTGAATACGAAAAATTTATCTCCAAGAATCCTAATGATGAAAGCGTTCCCGAAGTGATGTACTGGATGGCGAAAAGTTATGTCAGTCTCAACGAAACCGACGAAGCATCGAGAGTCTTCCTGAATATTACTGAAAAATTCCCCGATAGTGAATATGCTCCATTATCAATGCTTGATAACGGTTTATTGCAAATTGAAGTAGCAAATATCAGTGCGGCTGAATCAATATTAAAATCTTTGCAAGACAAATATCCTGATAATCCTAATGCTGCACAAGCCGGTTTTGAAAGAGGTGTTCTGAAATATAAACTGGGTGATACTTTAAGTGCCCTCAATATTTTCCTAAATGTTACAAATAAATACCCGGGTACTGATTGGGGTGACCAAAGCAGATACCGTACTGCGATGCACTATCGTGCGGCAGGACAAAATGACTCTGCTCGTTTTCATTTTGCCTTTATTTCTGCTATTGAAGATAATCCGAATATTTCATCTGAATGCCAATACAGAATTGGGGAACTTTGGATGAGAGATAAAAATTATGAGCAAGCTGTTCTTGCATTCACCCAGGTTATGGAAAAATACGAAGGTTTTGAAGATTGGTATTCTTTGTCATTACTGAGTCTCGGCGAAGCTTATGAGAATTTGGAGCAAGTAGATAGAGCTAAAGAAATCTATTCTGCTCTTGAAGCATTAAGACCTAACGATGACTTCGGCAATACAGCTAAATCCAGAATTAAAAGAATAAACAATAAGTAAGTGATGCTCATGAAAAAAATTATATTGATAATATTTTTTATTACTTTTACCAATAATTTATCAGCTCAGGAAAGTGAACAAAAGCCTGCGTCAGCAGAACCGATTGATCTCCCGAATTTTATTATTCAGGGAACATTACAGTTAAATGTCAATTCCGGTGTGAAGCAAAATCCCGAACGTCCCAAACCGTTAACATCTAATGAATTGGATTCCTTGAATTCACTCGAGAAACAAAGTTCACAACCTTTGCCGGTAGAGCCATTGGTGGGTACAACTGTCATACGCGATTTTAAAGACGGATTTGTGTCTGCTCAGTTCGGTAGATTTGCAACAGGAGAGATTAATGCCGGGTTCGGTACTGAAATTTCCGGATATAATCTATACGGTCAACTTGATTATGAGTTCAGTGATGGTCATTTGAACAATTCCGATTTCTCAAAATTCAGAGCAAAAGTCAGTTCTGATTATATTGCTCCGGCAAAGTTCTTCATTTTTGGAGGTAGTAGGACAAGAACAGAATTGGAATTTAATCGTAATAGTTATAAACTATTCGGAAATCCTCTGGCTTTACAGAGAGATTTAAATAATTTCAGTGCCAAAGTTGACGTTGACGGCAATTACAAAGGTATTACATTTGAGACCGGTGCCGGAATTAACGGTTTCCAGCTGGTAACAGATGATTTCAAAAATGCTGATAACAATATGTTCGGATATTTGCAGATTAACAGCTTTTGGGATAACTTCCTTGTCGCCGGCAATGTTTTGCTCGATTTACATACACTCAGAGGGTCTAATGCTAATTTTATTCAAGCTGACGGTTCGCTCTCTTTGTTGACCGACGTGTTCTCTCTGACCGGTAATGCAGGCTTACAATGGGCTGTAAATTCAAATGGTATTGACCGTGGTGGATTGTTAATCGCAGGACAGTTGGAATACAGAATGAATAAACTTTTTACTGTCAGAGCCGATGTTCGCTCCGGATTAGAAAACAAGAGCTTCAGAGATTATGCTTATTCTAATCCTTATATATCAAATATGGCTCATCTTGATTTTGCTTATGATATTATGAATCTCTCAGCAGCATTGATTTTCCATCCGAATGAAAATATTGGAATATCGGCAGGAATGAGAGTTCGGAAGACAGACAGATATCCGATATTTGCACCTGATGCTGATTATTACCCGGGAAGTTTCAGCTTGATGTACGAAAGTATTTCACTGATGCGTTCAATCTTTGAAGCATATTGGTACATAACACCATCAGATAAAGTGATTGCAGAACTGACTTTCACAAACAGCGGTCTCAGTGATTTTGACGACAAGAGTGTTCCTTATATTCCTCAGATGCAATTATCATTGGATTACAAGAAAATGTGGTTTGACAAACTTGGCACAGATTTTGGCTTGGATTATGTCGGCAGTAGATTCGCAGATATTCAAAACACTGTCGAACTTGATTCGTACATAAATCTGCGTGCTGAAGCAAACTATTTGGCGACAGACGGCTTGAGATTGTTTTTACGATTAGAAAATTTATTGAATTCAGATATTTATGTCTGGGATACTTACAGAGAACGAAATGTGTTTATATCATTTGGAGTTATGTGGCAGTTCTAATGTCAGAGCTTAGAGACGACATATTGAAAGAAGAAGAAAAGTTCGGCGGATTTATGCCCGGTGAACCTGACGAGGATACATTTATTCTTAATAATAAACCGTATCCCGGCGATATGACCTTATTCATAGATTCTTCGGAAATTGTCTCTGATGATACAGACGTTGAAGAGCCTGCTTTGGATAGAGATGATGAAATTGAAAATAAAGATAAAACACAAATAACCGACGATAGCGATGAAATAAATAAACAAAACTTAGCGGCTTATGTTGATGGCTTGCTCACGGCTTCTAAGAACAAAAAGAAAATTAACAGTGGTGTCAAAAATATTAATTCGTCTGAAATTGAAATTAAACCTTTCGAACCTGTAGATGAGAATGCAGATACTAATATAATATTATCTGATTTAAATCTTGATAAGCCCAGTACTTCTTCCTTGGATACAATAACATCTGATACTGAGGAAAGAGTTGAAGAAAACAACGAAAACGCAGAAAAGGAACTTGAAAATAATATCACAGACGAACAAGTGGTCACGGATGAACAGAATGAGAATAAATCAAAGAAAGGACTTCTAATACCCGTGATTTTAGCTGCTGCATCATTGATAATTGCTGCCGCCCTGTTGATTTTACTCCCGGACATGATTAAAAATAGCAGTGAGTCTTTATCTGAAAGCACAGCCCCCACAATATCAGACAGCTCGAATGTGTCTGATTCGGAAGAAAAGTCTGATAAAAATATAAATACTTATGATTCTGTGAAAATCAGTGATGAGCCGATTATCAACAGTGATTCTGTTTCAAATGAAAAATCACCGTCAGCTTCGATTGAGCCAATAATTTCGGATAATAATATAAAAACTAAAATCGAAGCTCCTGAAACCAATACAAGTTCACCTGAGAATGTCCGAAAACCAACTGAACAGAAGGATATTGATATTGAAGCAGGAATTATCAGGTCAACAAAACAGGTGAAACCAAAATCAATAATCTCACAGGATAATAAAAATAAACAAACCGCAATCAAAACTAAGCGTGATAAAAAGTTATTGGCAGAAGCCAAGCCTGAAGTAAAAGTAAACACAGATATTGAAGAGTTGAGAGAGACAGCCATTAATGAGACTTTCGTTCCAAAAGATGAACCGGGAGTTTATATTGTACAAATATATTCGTCTCCATCAAAAGATGATGCTCAAACTTGGCTTGACAAATTAAAAATAAAAAATGTACCGGATGCCTTTATCAGTGAGCAAAATGTTAGAGATAAGGTTTGGTACCGTGTTAGATTTGGCAATTTCAGAACCAGAGAAGAAGCTCGAGCTGCTGCTTTGCGTTATGGATTTGCACAGACATGGATTGATAGAGTTAAATAACATTGAGGTAAGCTGACATGTATCGTAAACCAATTTTTGAAGAGAATACCTCATTACAAATCAAATTGCCTTGGGACACAAATACCGCGAGGGGATTTGGCATATCTCTGATTGTGGTGCTTTTGTTTATTCTATTTGCACCCTTTATGGATATTGAGGAAGCGTATGTAAGGAAAATTCAGATCAATTCTGTACCATTGGTCATGTTGAATTTCGGCGATGGTGATGGTACAGGAATCAGTAAAGGTAATTTAACAAAGGAAGGAGCCTCCAGAAAAGGACAGGCTGCACAATCGGTGCTTGAAGATGCTGCTTCACCGGCTGTGACCAAACAAGTGAAAAATGCTATCGAGCAAGATGACAATATGATATCTAATCCTGTTCCCGTCAAAGAGCTTTCGAGTGCAAAAAAAGTAAGTGGCAGTAGTGACGGATTCGGTTCTAAGGATATTGGCAAGAATGACGGGGTCACTGATGGCACAGGACTGGGAACACGCGGCTCAGGGAAAGGTATGGGGTACGGCTTCGGCGACATTGAATGGGGTGGAGGTGGAAACAGAATTGTATTACATAAACCATTACCGAAGTTCCCGAGTGGTGTTAATACCAATGCTGAGTTAAAATTTAGGTTTACTGTTATGCCGGACGGAACGGTAGGCAGAATTATACCTTTACAAAAAGCTGATCCAAGGCTTGAAACCGCTGCTCTTGCTGCTTTGAGGCAATGGAGATTTAATGTCCTGAAAGAGGATGTTGTAATGGAAGGCGTTATACCACTAACATTTGTTTTAAGATGATTGAGAACATATTTTCTTTGTTGAGAGATGCTCCGATGATTGTAAAAGTAATCCTCGCTGTTTTGCTGGGAGGTATTATTTATGCAATATTAAAGAAATTGATGAAAACAATCGTTTTGCTTTTGATTGTTATTACGGTTTATATTTTATTGGAAAAGTACGTCTTTATTTAAAAAAAAATCCGATGTCGTAAACATCGGATTTTTTTTAGATAAGAACTTAGAACCAGTCAATTCTCGCATTAGGAATCATCTTATTAATTCTTTCTCTTTCCTCTTCGTTGATTTCATTGCTTGTCAAACTAATAAATTTAAGTTTTTCGAGCCCTTTGATGCTATCAGGAAGGGTCGTCAAGTAATTAAAACCAAGTTCAAACTCCTCAAGATTGCTTAGAGCACCTATTCTTTCTGGAAGTGATTTTAGTTCGTTTTCGTATAATAACAGCTTTTGAAGGTTATTCAGTTCACAGAAGCTGTCCGGCAGAGAGATTAACAAATTTTTGAAAAGACGGACTTTGGTCAAGCTCTTCAAATTACCAATTTGTGACGGCAACTCTGTCAGATTATTCTCATGAACTTCAAGTTTATTCAAGTTTCTAAGATTACAGATAGAATCAGGAAGTTTAGTGATATAGTTACCCGGAGCTCGGAGTTTTTGAAGATTACTTAGATTACCGATAGAATCTGGTAAGCTGCGCAGTTCATTTTCGCTTACAACCAACTCTACGAGATTAGTCAAATTAGCGATTGTGTCGGGTAAGTTTTTGATTCTGTTGTTGTTTAACCCAAGTCTTTTAAGGTTTACAAGATTGCCTATTGACACAGGTAATTCAGCCAATCTGTTCCAACTTACCACAAGTGTTTCAAGGTTTTTAAGCTCTGATATTGAAGCCGGTAGCGTAATAATTCTGTTTCCGCTCAGGTCCAACTTACGAAGTTTATTTAAATTAGAGATTTTTTCAGGGACATACTCAAGCTGGTTGTTCCATATTATAAGTTCTTCCAGGTTAGTGAGTCTGAAAATTTCTTCGGGGAATGTATCCAAATCTTTGTAGTGTAAATCAAGAATCCTAACGTTAGCGGGCTCGAGAAGGGCTTTCTCGAGCGAATAAAAAGTTTTGACATCGTTTTCGCTTACTTCTGTATTCATTTTTAACCTCCGAGATAATATACTGATATAATTTTTTTTAAAACATTTTTCAAACATACTCAAAACGCAAATTCAATATAATTAAATTACTACTCATTAAAAAGGAAATTCTTATAATAATGAAAAATTTTTATAAAAAATAATAAGTGTGAATTTGCAAAAAGAGCTTCCCCAATCAGGAAAGCTCTTTGAAATTAATAGATAAGTCGGGAGATTATTTCCCTCCACTGCCGCCATTATCAGCGGGATTCACAGTTGCATTAAGTTGGGTTCCGTTGGTTTTAATACTGTATTTGGCAATTTCTCTCGCACTAAGTCTTCTACCGCCAATAAAATTTCTTTTATAATAAGAACTTTCGAGAGAAGAAACAGTTACACCATGCCTTGAACTTGCATGAGCAAAGAGGTTGTCACCAAGATAAATACCAACATGAGAAGCAAATCTTCGTGAATAGGTATGGAAGAATACGAGGTCTCCAAATTCGAGGTTCTTTCTGCTTATCTTATCGCCAACTTTTACTTGCTCTCTTGCTACTCGGGGCAGCATCACATCGGCTGCCTGCAAAAATACCTTTTGTGTAAATGCAGAGCAGTCAATATTACCTCTTGTTGTTCCTCCGAATCTATATGGAGTACCCAACCAATCCATGATGATATACATCAATTCTGACTTCTCAATCCCCGCGTTAGTCATAGGTGAGCCTTCGTTGCTGTCTATGAAAGAAAGCCACATCATCTTAAATTCTTCCAAATCAACGATGACGTCGTCTTCGAGTTCAAGTTCGCCAAGGTCTTCGCCAAGGTCGCCTTCTACAGTAAGAATCTCGCCGTC
>JBAYPL010000107.1:0-8845 GCA_041677745.1 Kapaibacterium sp. (SeqCode) | reverse complement strand
CGGTGCACTTGCTTCAATTTCAGTAGATTATGATTTACTTGCATCATCTACCGGCAATACAGTAAGTAATGTTATTTTAGGTGTAAAAGCTGATGATATTCCTATTCAGAGATTTCCGACATCAGTAATAACTCTCAATCAGAAAACTGCAGATAAAATTGAATTCACATTCCCGCAGTCAATTTTAAATAAAGCTAAACATATAATAGAATAAGAACAAAGAAAATGAAATTTGTAAGTTCACAGTTAAGCTATTTTATTCAGAATCCCGGTACACAGAAGAATATCATAAAGCTTTTGAAATTCATAAGTATTTTACTTTTAATGATATTGGCTTACAGTGTTTTATTCCATTATATAATGGAATTTGAAAATAAGGAATATTCTTGGTTGACCGGATTCTACTGGACTATGACTGTGATGACTACGCTTGGATTCGGTGACATCACATTTGGTTCTGATATCGGTAGAGCATTTTCGATGCTCGTACTTGTGTCCGGAGTGATATTTCTGCTCGTTTTGTTACCGTTTACTTTTATACAATTTTTCTACGCACCCTGGCTTGAAGCACAAAACAAGACCAGGGTGCCTCGTATCTTATCTGAAGAAATCCGAGAACATGTAATAATCAGTACTTTTGATTCAGTCACTGCTTCATTGGCACTCAAGTTGAAAAATTACGGAAGGGATTATGTAATCATAATTGACGAGTTGCAGAAAGCATTAGAACTAACGGATTTAGGCTTTAATGTCTTACTCGGAAATGTTGACGACCCTGAGACTTATTACAATGCAGGAGTCGAGCGTGCCGCACTGGTAGTTGCAATAGGCAGCGATGAATTGAATACTAATATCGCTTTCACTGTTCGTGAACTTTCCTCTGAAGTACAGATAGTAACAAATGCTACTTCTGTGGACTCACTGGATATACTCGAATTAGCAGGAAGTTCTAATGTTCTTAATCTAAAAGATATGTTGGGCAATTCGCTGGCTCGAAGAACAATGGGTGGTGACGCCAAAGCAAATGTTATCGGCAGATTTGACAAATTATACATCGCAGAAGCACCTGTTATCGGTACTCCACTGGTCGGTAAAACGCTTTTACAGGTGAAATTAAGAGAAAAAATCGGTGTCAATGTTGTTGGAATATGGGATCGCGGCAAGTTCGAACTTCCTACGCCTAATACGGTCATAAGTCCAACTTCGACTATCGTTTTCTCGGGTACTGAAGAACAGCTTGCCAAATACGATGAGATTTTATGTATTTACCATGCTACCGACTCACAAGTCATCATAATAGGTGCCGGTGAAGTAGGAGTGTCTGCAGCTAAAGCACTTAAAGAAAGGGGATTTAATTATTTGTTGGTAGAAAAAAATGATTTTCCCGAACTTAACGGTATGAAATATGTTTTGGGAAATGCCGCTGACATAGGCACGCTTAAAAAAGCAGGAATTGACCATGCTCCTTCAGTACTTATTACGACAAATGATGATGCAATGAATATCTATCTAACAATTTATTGCAGACGTCTGAGACCCGATATTCAAATCATCAGTCGCTCAAACGAGGAAAGAAACGTCTCAACTCTACACAGAGCCGGTGCAGATATTGTAATGTCCTACGCATCACTTGGCTCAAGTGTGCTGTTTAATCTTCTAAAAAAGCGAAGGATACTCATGGTGGCAGAAGGATTGGATATTTTCCAACTTCCCGTTCCAAAATCAATCCATGGCAAATCACTTATCGAAGCTAATATCAGGAATAAAACTAAATGCAGTGTTCTTGCTGTATCCAAACACGGTGAATTGTTACTCAATCCGGATCCACATATTGTCTTTGAGCCGGATGATGATGTTATTTTAATCGGTACAGCCGATTCAGAGAAAGAATTTTTAAATATTTTTTCTGTATAATGTGTGAATCTTATAAAAAAATTTGGATATGTAAAAAAAATATTATACTTTTAGAATCAGATAATTCATTCTGATTTTTTAAAGATTGCTTATGGAACAAATTAAGAGTTTTTACAGGAAGATAGTACCTCCCGAAAACTGGATGCGTCCGGTTGTAATAATTCTCGGGATATTGACGGGAGTAGGAGTAACGGCATTTCATCTTTCGAATGCATCATCTTATTTATCCGATTCACCCAGAACATGTATCAACTGCCATCTTATGACTCCTCATTATGCAACATGGTCAAAAAGCAGCCATGGACGTGACGTAACTTGCAGTGATTGTCATGTCCCGCATGATAATATTTTTCGGAAATATCTCTTCAAAGCAAGTGATGGTATGCGTCATGCAACTGTATTTACATTAAACACAGAACCTGACATAATCCAAATTAAACCCGCCGGAACTAAAGTAGTTCAAGATAACTGCATCAGATGTCATGAGAAGCAACTTGGTGAATCCGGCCTTGCTGAACATACCGGCAGAGCTTTTGCTCACGGTGAAGGAAGATTGTGTTGGGATTGTCACAGGACAGTGCCGCACGGCATAGGCAACAGCCAAGCATCAACTCCTTACGCTCTTGTACCGGACCAGACTCCGGCGATACCCGAATGGCTAAATAAAATTAATAATTCAAAATAAAGGATTAATCATGGAAAATCAAAAAAGAAAACCATTGGTGAACTGGATACTGTTTTTAGTTACCGTTGCAGTTGTATTCACAGCAGGTATATTCACTGCATCAATTATGGAACGTAGAGCTGAAAAGGCAGCAAGATTACAAATTGTCAGAGAAATACCAGAATGGGAGCCGCGTAACGAAGTTTGGGGTGAGAATTTCCCGAAGGAGTGGGAGTCTTATTACAAAACTCTTGATACTAACTTTTCAAGTGCACACGGTGGCAGTGCTACAATTGATTATCTTGCGGAATTTCCTGAGCTCGTGATATTATGGGCAGGTTATCCGTTTTCAATTGAGTATAATCAAGGAAGAGGCCATGCTCATGCAGTCAAAGATGTAAGGAAGATTCTCAGGACAGGCGGCGTGGAGAACAGTCCTATGCCTGCAACCTGTTGGACTTGTAAAAGTACAGATGTGCCAAGAATGATGAATACCGTAGGCGTCGAAAACTTCTATAACAAGAAATGGATTGAATGGGGTGAAGAAATTATTAATCCTATCGGCTGTCAGGATTGCCATGATCCTAAATCAATGAAGTTAAGAATCACAAGACCTGCTCTCGTAGAAGCATTCGAACGTCAAGGCAAGAAGATGAATGAATTTTCAAATCAAGATATGCGTTCGCTTGTCTGTGCACAGTGACATGTAGAGTATTATTTTAAGAAAGAAAATAAGTATCTCGTGTTTCCATGGGACAACGGCTTCTCAGCCGATGATATGGAAAAATACTACGATAGTCTTGAATTTTCCGATTGGACTCATAAGTTAAGCAGAACGCCTATGTTGAAAGCTCAACATCCTGATTATGAATTGTATAAAACTGGAGTTCATGCTTCCAGAAATGTTGCATGTGCTGATTGTCACATGCCTTACAAAATTGAAGGCGGTGTAAAATTTACAGACCACCATATCGCTAGTCCTTTACAGAATATGGCAAACGCTTGTCAGACATGTCACAGGGAAAGTGAAGAAAACCTAAGAGCCGATGTATATTCACGTCAGGATAAAGTGATTGAAATCAGAAGAATAGCAGAAAAAGCGTTAGCTGCTGCTCATATCGAAGCCAAAACTGCTTGGGATGCGGGTGCAAGTGAAGAAGATATGGCGCCTGTTTTGAAAAATATTAGACATGCCCAATGGCGATGGGACTGGGTTGCTGCCGCTAATGGAGTAGGATTTCATTCACCTGTTGAAGCGCTAAGAGTGCTCGGTACTTCTATTGAAAAAGCTGAAAAAGCTCGCGGTATGATAAACGTAATTTTAACTAAACTCGGGAAACAGATTCCGGTTCAACTTCCTGATATTTCTTCTAAAGAAAAAGCTCAAGCGTATATCGGAATAGATTTAGAAAAAGAAAGAGCCGACAAAATGCAACTGCTTGAAACCGTTGTTAAGGGTTGGGATGACAATGCTCAAAAAAGACAAGGAACAATGCAGAAATATTAAGTTGTCTTAAACTAAATGTCGCAGGAGTGTTATCGTCTGTAATTTACGATGAATAATACTCCTGCGATTTTTCATATATATGAGGAATTGAAGAGAGCAAGCAAAGTTTTGGAAATCCTATGATTTAGTATTTTATCTTGTAATTTTCTGCAAATTGTGTTAATTTGCGTTTTTATTTTATTCTGATAAAAAATTATATTTAGGATGTATGGATTTCCATCATACAATTATGAAAGAAACGGAAAACACAATATATGAACTAAGCGAAAATTTGGCAAAAGGCTACTTGCAGGCAGTCAGAGTTTTAGGTCGAGCAGCAGAAACTGTCGAAAAATATTATGACGGAGGACATTCTCGTTTTGTTTCCGATATGAGTGCACAAGTTGCAGCCGATTTGGGAATGAATGATGAGGATATTATGGAAGTAAGAATTGCAGGTTTACTTCATGATATAGGGAAATTAGGATTTCCTGATACTTGCTTGTATAAATATACTTCCGAAATGACAGAATCAGAGTATTCAAGATATAAGAAGCATCCGGAATTAGGAATGCATCTGCTCGAACCTTATGAATTATTTGCCAATATCGGAGAGATAATTTTCCAACATCATGAAAAGCTCGACGGCTCCGGATTCCCCGGACAACTCACAGGAGGTAAAATTCATCCTGCAGCAAAAATTATTATTGTTGTTGATTATTACCATAATCAAATTTTTAAAAGGCAGAGAGCAAGAGGTGAGTATTTTTCGGGTGCAGTACAGTATTCAAGTACATTATCATACCTTGAATCCACAAGGGACAGATATAATTCTGCTCTGAACTTTCTTACTAAAAAATCAAATATTCTATTTGATTCTAAAGTAGTTGATTCTTTTATAAACATTATAGAAGCAGAAAGAAAGGATTTAGGCATGAAGTCTGTTATGAGAATATCTGTTCATTCACTTGAGCCGGGTTATGTATTCGCCGAAGATTATCTTACATCATACGGACTATTGATTGCAGCTAAAGGTGAAACTATTACTCCGGAATCATTAAATGCCTTAAAACGATTTGTAAATGCCGATGAGCTTCCACAAAAAATTCTTGTTATGAAATAAATTGATAATTTTATGGACATCATTAAAGAAAAAAAGAGTAATTTCATACCCGGTTATGAAGACAGGAAAGTACTTATTGTTGAAGATGAAGATCCTTACAGGAGATTTCTTACAAAATTGATTGAAAAATATCTGCACGCCGAAGTTGGTGCTGTCCCTAATCCAAAGGAGGCTTTTGATTATTTGAATCATACAATACCAGACCTTATAATTATGGATTTGCAAATGCCCTTCATGGATGGTATGACTGCACTTAAATATATTCGAGCAAATGAAAAAACGGCAAACATTCCGGTTATCATTTGTTCAGCATTAGGTTTTGAATCTGTCATTAAGTCTATGAACCTGTATAATGTATCTGATTTTATACTCAAGCCGGCTGATGCTCAACTTGTGATTAAGAAGATAATCAAATCTTTTACTGTTCAACTTAAAAATGATTAGTTATGTTCAACTCTGTTGAAGAATTTTTAAAAAACGATAACAAATTTCCTGTGATATTTTTGTTCGGTGAAGACGAATTTTCTCGTGAAGAAGCACAGAATAAAATTTTAGCAAGATATATTAAAAGCGAAGATGATAAGTTCAATTTCGATTTACTCGACGGTGATGATACAAGTCATAGCCGGCTGATTGACTTGTGTATGAGCTATCCCATGATGTCTGAATATAGGGTTGTTCTCGTCAAAAGATTTGAAAAAATGTTCAGCGGGAAAACTTCAAAGAAAATGGAAAGTTCATCTCCGATTGCAAAATATTTAAAAAATCCTTCGGAAACAACAATCTTGATACTTTGTGCACAAACTGAAGGTGTTAAAGATGTTTACAAGTCCTACAAAATGGGTAAAGAATTATTTGCAAAAAAATCAGCCTCCTTGAAATTCCCATTTAATATCTTGGTATCTAACCACGTTTGGATTGAATTCCCGAGAGTTTACGAATCTGATTTTCCTAAGTGGTGCGACAGAAGAATCAGAGCCTTAGGTAAGAGTATTAAACCGGATGCATTGGAAGTATTAGTATCAAGAACTAAGCATACACTACGTGATTTGGGTAATGAAATTGATAAACTTATGCTTGCTACAGACGGGAAAAAAGAAATCAATTTGGACGATGTAAACTCATTGACAGGTTCGACTCGCGAGTTTACTGTATTTGAGCTTCAGAAGGCTATTGCAGATAGAAATTTATCACGATCAGTCATGATTCTAAATAAAATTCTTTCAGTGGATAGGCAAGAAATGCTTATGCTTGCAATATTCAGCAAGTTCTTCATGAATTTGATGAAAGTTTGTGACGGCTTCAAATCAGGATTGTCTGCACAGGCATTGGCTCAGAAAGTGGGTCTGACACAATTTCAATTTAACGATTATCTGACAGCATTAAGAAGATATCAACCAAGTGAAATAGAAAATGCCCTAATGAGCCTCTGTAGGACAGACCTCAAGCTGAAATCATCAAATTCAGACTCCTTGCTGATTATGCAGTCAATGATATTTGATATAATTGAGAAAAATGATGAAAATACTTCACTGCGCTGATATACACCTCGGTAGAAGAATCGCCGGCGCTGCAGGTGAATTTTCCGAAATAAGGTATAATGATTATTTCCGTGCTTTTGAATACATTATTGACCAAGCTATCAACTTAAAGGTTGATGTTTTTGTCGTCGCTGGTGATTTGTTTGATAAAAGAGAAATTACTCCCGAGATACTTGATCGTTGCGAAAAATTATTTCTAAAATTATATAACAAGAATATTATAACACTTGTAATCGAAGGAAATCATGACAATATCAAATCAGGTAAAGAGCATGAATCCTGGATTTATTATCTTGAGTCAAGGAATTTAGTACGTCGTCCACACTATAATGAAAACGACGGTGAATTCGATTTTAATCCGATAATTATCGGAAATGTGCGATTCTTCGGACTCGGATACCCCGGCTTTTTTGCTGATGAATTATTGGGAAAACTTTCTGAAAACTTAACACCGGATGATAATTTCATCAATTATGTAATTATTCATACTGCTCTTGCCCATCCTGATTTCATGATGGGGACAATCAAGCATGAGACCGTAAATAGATTGATAGACAAAGTAAATTATATTGCCGGAGGGCATTTTCACGAGTATTTTACTTATCCCAAAGACAATCCGGTGTTTTTTATCCCGGGTTCACCTGAGATGTGGGATTTAAATGAATTCAGGCAGCAGAAAGGTTTCATAATTTTTGATACCGAAGATAATAGTAAAGAGTTTCATGAAGTTGTTAATCGAAGAAAAGTTGTCATCGAACTGAAATTAAATCACAGTAATTTATCTGAATCATATATGAAATTATTTGAGGAAATCAATATTACGGATTTTTCGAATAATCCGATTTGCTATTTAGTGATAAATTATGAAGAGCGTATTCACTTCGATACCGGCGAATTGGAGAATTTAATCATTCAAAAAGGTGCAATCAAAGTCATAGTAAAAAATAATATCAAACAAAACAGAAAGACTACCGGTTCTTTGGGTTTAGATAGTACAGTTTCTGAAATTGAGTCGGAAATAATTTCATCATGGGATTATTACTCCGGTTCACCGGATGATTCTTTGAGATTACTTGAACAAATGAAGTCTTTCCAAATTGAAGGTCTTGAAGATGATTTCAAGGACTATTATGATTTATTCCTTGAAAAATTATTGAGTGATGGTGGAAATGATAATTAAAAAAGTCATTCTAAATAATTTCAGGAATCATGAATATCTTGAAAAAGAATTTTCAAACGGAGTAAACCTGTTGTCCGGTCCAAACGGCTCAGGTAAAACATCCATACTTGAGGCAATCGGATATGCCTTGTTCGGTGGAAAAATTCGTAACAGTAGTCTTGTTGACTCTGTCAAAGAAGGTGAAAAAAAAGCTAAAATATATTTGGAATTCTCACTCGGTAATGATGAATTTGCTGTTGAGAAATCAATCCCTTCTGGAGTAAGTAAATTAATCTCACTCGATAATAGTGCATTAAAAATAAGTGGACAAAAAGAAATTGAGAAAAAATTGCTGGAGTTGATGGATATAAAAATTAATTCAAGTGAATTCTTTTCCAATATTATTCTTGCATCACAAAATAAAATTACCGATTTATTTGCAGGCACTCCAGAGGAAAGAAGAAGGAAATTCGATAAAATATTTAATACAGAAATTTACAGGCAAATTGCTGACGGCATAGTAAAAAATTATACAGATAAAACCGATGCAGAAATTAATGTCAATTTAAGTAAAATCGAAGAAATAAAATTGCAAATTATTGATTCTAAATTGCTGGAAAATGATTTCACGGAGCTGTCTCAAAACGTTTGTGATGCAGATAATCATAAAAGTATTTTAAATAATAAAATTGAAGAATTAGGTAAATCTATACAGGAACTGAAGGATTATAAGAATCAAGTCGAGAATTATGAAAAGTTGTTAGACAGGAATAAAAGCAAAATATCTGATTTTAGTGATATGATAAAGAAAACTTCTGCCAAAATCCAGATGGCTGAGTCTGCAAATATAATAGTCCAAAGAACTAAGGTCAATTATGAAAAGTATAATAAACTTTTAGATGAATTAAAAAGTATTGATGGACAAATTGATAAATTTGAGAAAATTGTTCGTCAGAAT